>CAYGTY010000249.1:7278-8351 GCA_964352825.1 uncultured Anaerolineaceae bacterium | reverse complement strand
CAATGGAGGCAGAATGTAGTGGACAAAACTGCTCAAACATTAACCTTACGTGATGGACGCACACTTGGATTCGCTGAATGGGGTGATCTTCAAGGTAAACCGATATTCTATTTCGGGGGCTCAAATAGTTCACGCATCATGCGACATCCAGATGATACCATACTACATGAGTTAGGTGTGCAACTTGTAACATTTGATCGTCCTGGATTTGGATTAAGCACAAGGTTGCGTGAACGTCGGTTACTACATTGGGCTGAAGATATTCGTGACTTCGCTGGTCAAAAAGGTATCGAACGATTCGCAATTGTTGCCGCGTCACAGGGTGGTCCTTATGGTGCTGCCTGTGCTTATTCTCTCCCTGAATTACTATGCAGTGTATCGTTGATTAGTGCAGTTGCAGGCTTGGAAAATGCTGATGTTCTAGCAACCCAGAGTAGTGCGATTCGCAGTATGATGTTTATGGCACAACGTTTGCCATGGTTGATGACAGCGCAAAACAACCTGTTACGTCTACTAATCAACAGCAAATATGCTCCAAAGGCACTACGATCTATTCTTAGTAATTTGCCAGAAAGTGATCAGGCAGTCTTAAATATTCCCAATTTCATCGAAATCATGGTTGAGGAACAGCGTGAGAGCGTTCTGCAAGGTGGAGCAGGGGCAACGGATGATATGCGGTCAGTACTCTCCAATTGGGGCTTCAAACTACAATATATTCATACAAAAGTCTTTATATGGCAGGGTGAAGATGATCCGAATGTTACACCAGTGATGGCTCAGTATTTGGCGGAACGAATCCCGGATAGCGACGCTAGATTTATTGCAAATGCTGGGCATCTACTTGTATATAGCCATTGGAAAATGATCTTAGAGCAAATCTTAGATTATTGGAACAATGATTGACCAAGAGGAGTAGATTCATGCCGAAAGCACTATTTTTTAATATTCCAGCCCACGGACACATTAACCCGTCGCTCCCTTTGGTTGCGGAACTTACCCAACGTGGTCATGAGATTCGTTATTATGCTACCGAACAATATCGACAGCGCATCACCCGTGCAGGCGCGGAATTT
>CAYGTY010000249.1:0-7178 GCA_964352825.1 uncultured Anaerolineaceae bacterium | reverse complement strand
AAGGGGTTTTCGAGTGGAATCGCCGCTAGCCGTCTATCAGGTGAATTGGGGAAACAGTACGATGTAGAGCCTCTCAATCAAATGAATGTCCTTAATGCGCCGGGTGATCTTTCTATCAGCTATTCATCCTCAGCTTTTGTTCCCTACGCCCAGTCGTTGGAAGATCATTTTCGGCTTGTGGGCTGGACGATGCAGGAGAATACTTCTGATAAGCCATTTATTCATGATTCCGAGCGTCCCTTAATTTATGTATCGCTGGGTACTTTAGCAAATGAAAACTACGCATTCTTTCAGATGTGTACTGAAGCACTTACAGATACACCATATGACGTACTCATCACAACAGGCGGACGCTTTGATAGCGCGCAGTTCGGTCAATTACCCGATAACATCACAATCGAATCATGGGTTCCGCAGTCTCAGGTCATTCAGCAAGCCTCGCTCTTCATCACACATGGTGGACTCAATAGCTTGCATGATGGTCTATATTGTGGGTTACCGCTGCTCATCGTACCTCAACAAACCGAACAGACGATTAACGGCTTGCGTGTTGTTGAACTGGAAGCAGGACTGATGCTCAAGCCTGACAAGGTATCACCGATAACGATAAAAAACAGTGTTATGACCTTACTAAATGATGCGCGTTATACGGACAATGCGAGGCAACTGGGCGAAACATTCCGCACGGCTGGTGGTGTTAGTCAGGCAGTCAACGAGATTGAAAAATTACTATCATACAATAGGAGCAAGAAATGAGTCATCAAAAGGTGTCAATTCCACTTCCCATGAAACCGATCACTAAACTCTCGCGTTTTTTATTTCGGAGAGGCAAAGGAGATTGGGTGTACCGGTCAGTAGGTGGGCTTATGTCATTGGGTGACAGACTGGGTGATGTGAGTGTTTTTAAAGGTTACACACCTACCGAAAATGATATTATCATCGCCTGCCATAGTCGGAGTGGCACACACTGGATGATGCAAATTGCCCTACAAATCGCCCATTTAGGTCAAGCCGAGTATGACTATATCTATGATATTGTGCCGTGGCCTGATTTCTTGCCCGGTGCGGCAGTTGACTTGAAAGAAACACCGCCACCCTCCCCGACTGGACGGCGTGTTATCAAAACCCATGTACCCGCACAATCTGTTCCTATCAATGATGTCACTAAATATATCATCGTCATTCGTGATCCGAAAGAAGTGCTTGTCAGTTTATATCATTTTGCGCCACAATCCTTTGCTTTTGTTGGAATACAGACGGGCACACCCGACTATTTTGTCCAAAAATTTGTCAAGAATCAAGTACCCGGTGGCTGGTGGGCGAAGCATACCGCAAGTTGGTGGGCATTACGTCACAAACCCAATGTCCATATCGTGACCTTCAACGATCTCAAAGCAGATCCAAACGGAGAAATTGACCGCATCAGTGAATTTTTGGGCATTGAACTCAGCCCAGAGCAACGTGAACAAGTGATTGAAAAATCGAGCTTTGATTATATGAAAGCCATTAATCACAAGTTCTCACCAATCATTGGTGATACAGGCATGATGGAGATTGTTCGTAAAGGTAAGGCTGAAACCAATACTGAGCTATTCACAGCCGAACACTTTGCGATGGTTGATATGATGTGCAAACGTGAATTAGAAAGTCTGGATTCTGATTTCCCGTACGACGAGAATTTTGCTTGAGCTGGCTATCATGTTGGATGGCGTATAGGTAATAATTTTTTTGCGTAAGTTGGATTATTTTTAGGGAGATATTATGGCATCCATTCCTGCTGTATCCAATCGAATATCAGTTGTCCCAACACAATGGCTACCCCTACTGCGAATGAGTGTTATTGTGATGTTAGTGCTAGTCGACATATTTTTTGTATTCGGAATCCCTTACTTCTATACGCACCTCACGACCTTATGTGAGCTACCCAATTGTAAGCCACTTGTCCTCACGGGTGATGATGTATTGATGTTGCAATCTGTTGGTCTATCAGCAAGTTTCTATGCCATTTCACAGCTCGTCATCGAAATTGCCAATTTCCTATTTGTGAACTTATTTTGTATCTATTATCTACGCAAGTTCATGTCGCATTGGATGGGTTATGTCGCCTGCCTCACATTTATACAATTTTTGATTATGCCGAATGTATTTTGGGCGTTTTTTGAAATACACACCAACTTACGCCCTCTCAGCGAAATCATGCTGGTTATCGGCATGAGCGCAACCTTCTCACTTGTGTACATTTTCCCTGATGGTCGATTTGTCCCGCGTTGGTCTATAGCTTGCCTACTACTAGGAATATCGTTTTTTGTGTCCACAACGGCAATGGCACATTATGAAGATTTCACAGGAAGCGAGATGTCCGATTTCTTTCTGTCCCCGTTTCTTATTTCGTTAATCGCAGGTCTTTGCTTTCAAGTTTACCGATTCCGACGAGTTGCTGACCAGAAGCAACGAGAACAAATGCGATTGGTGACACTGGGTTTCATGTTTTTCCCATTAGGATTCTTTGGCTGGGGTTACTTTATGGAATATCTCGCCTACCAACCTGATGCACCTCGCGTTTGGCTTCACCTTTTTTCGATGCCGATCATTATGGTAATTACGGTTTTACCTTTGCCTATCGCACTCACAATTGCGATTACCGAGCAAAAACTCTGGAATATTGATCTCATCTTCAATCGGTCATTAGTCTACATCATATTGACTGCAATCATCCTCATCACCTATGTATTCCTTGTTACGATGCTTAACGTTGTTTTTGGTGTGAGTAATAATCTTGTGATTTCATTATTCACGACGGTGGCTGTGGTACTTAGTTTTCAGATGGTACGTCAAACGATCCAACGCGGGGTCAACCGTGTCATGTTTGGTCAACGGGAAGAACCGCATACTGTCCTCATGAATTTGTCTCAGCAATTGCAGACGGCTGTCTTGCCCGAAGATTTATTACAGATGAGTACCGAGAGCATTGCCAAGTCCCTAAAACTGTCCTATGTTGCAATCGTGATTCAACATGGCGCGGATGAAACGACACAGACTATTTACGGAGCTAATGGTATGCCAACCCAATCATTCCCACTGGTTTATCAGAACGAATCAATCGGTCAACTCATTATCGGACAGCGTTCCCCAACAGAGTCTCTAAATTCATCAGACAACACGGTGTTATCGGGTATTGCCCAACAACTCGGTGCGGTTGTATTTGCTGTACGCTTGCAATCAGAGTTACAGACGGCTCGTGAAAAGTTGGTCATTGCCCGTGAAGAAGAACGACGCAGATTACGTCGAGACCTCCATGATGGATTAGGCCCTTCATTAGCTAGCTTACCTCTCAAAGTTGATGCCGCAATTGACCTCATCGAACAAGATCGACAAATGTCTGTCAAATTATTGCGCGATGTTAAAACTCAGGCGCAAGACCTCGTCGCGGATGTACGGCGTGTTGTACATGATTTACGCCCACCAACATTGGATGAATTTGGTCTGGTAGAAGCATTACGAGGCACGATTGCCCAATTCCGAACCCATCCCAATGGAATACGGATTGATTTTGAAGCGGATGAGCTACCCAATAACATTTCAGCAGCCGTTGAATCAGCAACTTATCACATTACAATGGAAGCGATCACCAATGTCATCAAACATGCACATGCACATCAATGCTGGATTCATCTCCAAGTATTGGCATATCCCTCTCGTTTACAGATGACGATTGAAGATGATGGGCGTGGCTTACCCAAGTTGATTGTACCGAATGTCGGTTTGCACTCCATGCGAGAGCGAGCAGAAGAACTTGGAGGCACATTTAGCATACAGTCTCGTCCGAAGGGTGGCACAAGCATCATTGTATCCTTACCGCTATCAGAAGCGAGCAAGTCATTATGAGCGACTCATTGATTCGACTGTTAATTGTGGATGACCACACCCTGTTTCGTGAAGGTTTACAGGCGATTTTTCTTGCCGTGAACGATATTGAGGTTGTGGGTGAAGCCGCCAGTGGCAAAGAGGCAATTCAACTAGCAGAGATGCTCCAACCGACTGTCATTCTCATGGATATTCAGATGGATGATATGAACGGCATTGAAGCCAGTAAGCAAATTCTGGAAATCCTGCCAGATACAAGAATCATCATGCTGACGATGCTAGAGGATAGTGAGTCCTTGTTTGCCGCGATGATGGCTGGAGCAAGAAGTTATGTATTAAAAGGTGCGGATAAAGCCGAAGTTTTGAAGACAATTCGCGCTGTCGCTAATGGAGAAGTCCTATTTGGGGCGACAATTGCAAACCGTGTAACGGATTATTTCCGCGATCTGGGTACTACGCCATCACAGGTCGAGCCATCAGAAACAGCCTTCGATGAACTGACTGAACGTGAATTAGAAGTCCTCAATCTCATTGCGGGAGGTCTCAATAATCATGACATAGCAGGACAATTACATATTGCAGTTAAGACCGTTAGCAATCATATTTCAAATATTTTCAACAAATTGCAAGTCGTAGATCGCGCGCAGGCAATTATCAAAGCGCGTGAGGCTGGGTTGGGGAAAGGATAGTCGTCATGCACATTTCAATATTTGTATACGGCACATGGGGGGATATACGTCCGCATGTTGTCTTGGGGATGGAATTGCAAAAAGCAGGGCATGAAGTACAAGTTATTGCCTCTCGTGTTTATGAAGACTGGGTTCGTGAGCGGAGTCTGGGCTTTTATCCGCTCACAGCAGATGTGAGCGTTTTCACTAAAGAGAATGCGTCGATGATGGATGCTGGTATTATCACTCAACTCCAAACAGCCAAAAAAGTCTTAAATCCATTATTTACGCAGGCGGGGCTAGAAGTCCTCGAAGCAACCCGTGACTCCGATGTGTTGATAACTGTCGAGTTTGGTATTGCACTTTTGTTTGATGTTTTGAAAGTCAACAATCTCAAGACGATACTTATCAACCCTGCGCCCCTCAATCCAACAGTGGAATTTCCCTGTGCCGCAATGCCCCCTGTACCAAGCTGGTTTCCATTTCCACATTGGTACAATCGGACGACTTCTGGCATTGTCCGACGGTTGACATGGTCTGTTATGAGTAGCGCACGTAACACAATCGCAACCGACCATCTCGGATTACCAAAAAGTAAATTTAAAGATTTGCAGGCGATGTTAGCAATCACACCTGCGCTAACCACAGTGAGTAAACATCTTGTCCCTCGTCCGTCTGATTGGGGTGAACAATTTCAGGTCACAGGCTATTTGTTCGATGATGATCCCGACTGGACGCCGCCGCAGGAATTAACAGACTTTTTGAATGCTGGCGAAGCCCCCGTATATATCGGTTTTGGTAGTATGCCTGATAGCAAACCACAAGCGACGACACAGACCATCATCGACGCGGTTCAGCAAGCGGGTAAACGCGCGATTATCCTTAAAGGTTGGGCAGGATTACAGGCAGATAACACGCCTGAGACGATCCACATATTAAACTACGCTCCCCATAGTTGGCTCTTTCCGAAGATGTCAGCAGTCATACATCATGGCGGTTCTGGCACGACAGCATCAGGTTTACGGGCAGGTGTACCAACAGTTGTTGTCCCACATAATGCCGATCAACCCTATTGGGGCAGATTATTGAAAGACCTCAGTGTCGGCACAGACTCGATTCCGCGCAAAAAAATGACTGTCGAAAATTTAGCTGAGGCGATTAAAACAGTGACTGAGGATAAGAGACTACGTGAAAATTCACATATACTCAGCAAGAAAATCCAGCAAGAAGATGGTCTAGCAGAGGCGGTGAAATGGGTGGAACATTATCTGACATAAATTGATGCAGTAGCTATCAATTAAAGACATGGTTCTATATATGCGCGAATAAATTCCAAAGAATGTTAGAATTGCAGGATTCTCATATGCGAATTGATCTTGCTTGACGAAATCACAATACAAGGGCTTCAGGGACATCCGAAGTTTTTTGATTCTACGGGGTGATAAATGTGGCTTGTAATCGCGATGTTCCCTTTATACACGAATGCAGGCAACTTCGTGTCCGACTGATTTCATCTCTAAATGGGGGTCAATTTTCTGACAGGCTTTTTCAGCAACTGGGCAACGTGAATAAAAACGGCAATAGGTTGGCAAGTCTACTGGATTGGGTGTTTCTCCGACTAAGATGGTGCGAGTAGAACGCAAACGCGGGTTGGGAACAGGCACAACGGATAAAAGTGCTTTAGTGTAGGGATGTTGCGGACGCTTTAAAATATCTGTCGCTGTTCCGATTTCGACAATCCGACCCAGATACATCACGGCGATGCGATCAGCAATATAAGCAACAGTACTCAAATCATGTGTGATATACAACATCGAGATACCACGTATCTGACGTAACTCGGCGAGTAAGTTTAGAATCTCGGCGCGGATACTGACATCCAACATAGACACAGGTTCATCTGCTAAAAGGAGTGACGGCTCTAGGATAAGTGCGCTTGCGATAATCACACGTTGCCGTTGCCCGCCTGATAATTCGTGAGGTAAGCGATTAATGTACTCATTGGCAGGTCTTAAGCCTGAGGATTCTAGCGCTTCTTTGACCTTGGCTTCACGGTCTGCGCGCGATTTTACTAGCTTATGTACTACAAGTGGTTCAGCGACAATTTCACCGATGGTCATGACAGGATTGAGTGATTCATACGGGTCTTGAAAAATCATCTGGATTTGACGGCGCAAGGTGCGATTGGTCTTTTTATCAGCATGGGTAATGTCATCCCCATTAAACGCGATTTGCCCATCAGTAGGCTTCTCTAGCCCCATCAGTGTGAGTGCCAACGTTGATTTTCCGCATCCACTCTCTCCAACGAGTGCGAGAATTTCGCCTTTTTGGATGCTAAAGCTGACATCATCAACAGCTTGTATTAATTGCTCACCCCGTCCGAAGATACCTGATTGTCCAGTAACAAAGGTCTTCTTGAGGTTCTTGACTTGGATAATGGGTGTATCGCTCATGTATCCTCCAACAGATGACAGCTTGCGTGTTGTTGATGATTAACCTTATACAATTCGGGCATTGCCACATGACAATGGTCAAATACTTGTGGACAGCGTGGCGCAAATCTACAACCAACAGGTAGGGCATCCAATCGTGGGGGCGCACCCGGTATTGCCGCTAACTTTTCATTCGGGTTTGTAATGTCTGGGA
>CAYGTY010000248.1:0-8360 GCA_964352825.1 uncultured Anaerolineaceae bacterium | reverse complement strand
GTGGAATCATTTGGACAACCTATCAACAAGAAAATGGGCAATGGTATACAGCGCAATTGATGGATACCAGTTATCGTCCAACAACCTTTGGCGTGGATAATGCAGGTGAAATATATATGGGCAACTCACGGACAGGTACAATCTATAAACTCGTCAAACCAGAAGAATAAAAGAGGTTATTCTTTTGTAAGGGAAATCGAATTTAGTGGTAGTGAAGATTCACATAATCAGTGAGGTCACTTTAAATGCGACGACTAATTTATTTAACTTTTCTCTTGATAATGCCTATAATTTATATTAACCCTGTTCTGACTCAGGATGAAGTGATATCTGACCTACCCATTTTATCCGAAGCTCCTGAATTGCATGAGGGTATCTGGCTCAATACTGATGTGCCTCTGAAGCTCGAAGCCTTACAAGGTCAAGTTGTCTTACTAGAGATGTGGACATTCGGGTGTATCAACTGCATCCGCACACTACCCTACATTCGCGAATGGCACGAAGCCTATCAAGATGAGGGATTGGTCATCATCGGCAATCACTATCCTGAATTTAATTATGAACGCAACCTCCCAAATTTACGGGATGCGCTAACCCGTTTAGAAGTTGATTATCCTGTATTGCAAGATAATGACCGTGAGACATGGAGTGCCTACAATAATCGTTATTGGCCTACCGTCTACTTGATTGATAAACAAGGCAACATCCGTTATAAGCACATTGGTGAAGGGCGTTATGGCGAGACAGAGGAAGCGATTCTTGAGTTATTAGCCGAACCCTATGAAGAACCAGAAATAAACCTAGATAATGAAAATGAAGAGGCGTTTATCAGTAGCTTAACACCCACCGAACCCCTCAATGTAAGAAACGGTGCAGGGGTTAATTTTGAGAAAATCGGGATTATCCTACCCAACGAAGCTTACTATATCCTGAGCGAAGAAAATGGCTGGTATCAAATTATCTTCGATAACCAGACCGCTTATGTATCAGGCGATTATGTTACAACACGCGACGTACAAAATGGTGAAATGATTTCTCTGGTAGAATCAGAAAAGTAAAGTAATCTAGCACAAGAAAATAGACCATAATTTATTCGCGCATACGATGCCCAGCATAGCCATACAACCAGTATTTGAGAGTTAATTCATAGCTATGTCTAGAATTATCACTATCACTAGTCACCGTATCAGTAAACCATTCTCTACCAACTGCACCCGTGCTTTGGTAGAGAGTATAGAGTTCATCAGATGGGATGACACGCTCGTAAACATCCAAAACTCTATCTTCATCAAAGAAGGCAATGATATCATAAAAAAGCATCATGTTATTCCCATAGCGAATCGCCGACTTGGCAGCAATGCGGAATAAGCGAGGTAAAAAGCGCGTACCCCGTTTGGCTAATTTGCCAGCTTGTCGCAAGTTATCAACCGCTTCTTCCGTCGATTCCAAATCAACAACTTCTGTAAATTCCATGCGAACAACCAGATTACTACTGGCTGGGATGTCTAATAAGATCGTCTCGAAGTCCTCATTATGGCGGGTACGAGGCCAAACATATTTTGTCCAAAATTGTTGTTCTCCCGGAATCATCTGTCCTGTTTTATCGATTTCATAAAGGCTATAAATCAAAAGTAAATCGTCCCACTCAGGACCTGAGTTTGCCATCCCACCACCATTAGCTGTAAAAGGTGCGTAAAGTTCATCAATACGATAATTGACAAAATACCCTACAGGTGGCTCATCACCGAGGACATCTATTGTTTTGTCACGGAAGAAGCGATTTTTCAGGCTATCTTCATCCCCCACATAACTAATACCAATCACAGGGAAGTAGGGATATGTGCCAACAGGAAATACATTGTAGGGCACATAGAGTTCAACTTGGTTATCTCCAGTAAACGCTTGAGAGGCTATACTGGGAGAAATCAGGGTCTCTGTATAGATTAACCCCTTATCCGTCGTATAATATCCCTCATCTGGAAGCGCACTGTGAATATACTCTTCACCATAATCACGGAAGTATGCGTATACTTTTAAATCTCGGTTTGCATACCCAATTGCATCCATGTCAACACTCAGTCGCACACCTGTTTCCTCAAACACGGGTGTGACATCACGAATAATTAATCCCGATGCAGGTGCAGGGTAATCACTGGGCTGAATGACAACATCAGCAAACCCTTGTTGTGCAATTTCATTGAGTTCAGCATCATATAAGGTCACAAAAGGCATATAATTCGTTAAATTACGTGGGAATTCGTGATATGGGATATAGAGCGATGCGTCTGTGCCAATATAATTTTGGGTATTACTTTCAGGCTTTAGGTCAATGGTTGTAAAAACAGAATTGCCGTTGTTGCGATGGTCGTCACTGGCACTAGGGTTCTGAATAAACTCACCTGTGATTTCATCTCTGAACCATACATACAGGCTTAGGTCTTCATTTATACGATTATTGACGGTCATATCCACCAAAAACCACATGCCCTCATCAGCAAATTGATGTTCGATATAATGAATTGTCGCTCCAGTATTATCAATAGCTGTGTTTGGAAGCAGTAAGGTTGTAAATTCTCGTTTCTCAATCAACTCAATATTATCGTCGTAAACAGAGACTTGTGGATAAAAAGTAGAATCCCCTGCTGGCAATTGGTCATATGGTAAAAAGATCTGAATATCACCAATACCATAGGTCACACTCTGGCAACAAGGCTGCAGGTCATAGGTCAAGCGCAGTAAGCCATTGGAGTTGATATAATCTTCATAGGCTGATGGGTTGGTTATATACTCGCCTGTCGCGCCATCGATAAACCACAAAACAATCAACAAATCATGGTTAGCATAATCGGTCACAGACATATCCAACCAGAATCGAATCCCGTTATCCTCATTCACATATTGCAAGTCGTTAATGCTGATACCTGTTGTATTTTGAGGAATCGCTGTGGGTGGGATGGTAGTTGGTTGTACTTCTTCAACCTCATCGCCCTCAAATACTACACCACCCATAAACATTGCAGGCGGTGGAACAATCCAAGATTCGGTCAAATCACCCTCGGCTATCCAACCTTGTGTACCGTTCCAGTCAATAAACCACCAGCGTAAGCCATCTTGTGCGCCACAAATTGAGCCATCAATAATCTGGAAATCTTGTCCAGCAGGCAATTGCGCGATAACGTTGCCTTGCTCAGGAGCAGTCCTTATATTGAGTGTGTTCCCCTCTATAACCTGTGTTACGAAGTTGATAAATAGTTGACTGGGTAATGAACCAGTACACTCTTGGGCATAGCTTAGAGGTAAAGTGAAGAAGAAGGAACTCATTAAAATAACAATAGAAATATAGGGTTTCATCATCGTATCCATAAAGTCAGTTTTCATGTGTTTTCAGTATACTATGGACGCTCTGCCCTGCTGATGTGTTCCGATGCCAAGTAATTTTATTTGTTTTTTGAAATTTGCGGGCATACTTATAATGGGCTGGAGCGATCCATTCACAAACCGCAACCAGACCATGTAGTTTAAACGCTACCTAAGCAATATGACTTGCTGTCGTATTATCTTCAAATTGACTATTATAGAGTTCAGCATAAAAGCCATCTTGCTCTAATAACTCATCATGACTACCTTGTTCTACAATATCACCATCACGCATAACAAGAATAGAATCTGCATTGCGAATAGTCGATAAACGATGAGCGATGATGAAGCTAGTACGATTCTCCATGAGTTTATCCATTGCATGTTGAATCAAGACTTCAGTACGAGTATCAACCGAACTTGTTGCTTCATCCAAAATCAGGACACGCGGGTCAGCTAAAATTACTCGTGCAATTGTCAGTAATTGACGTTGCCCTTGTGAAATATTAGTCGAATCCTCACCCAGAATTGTATCGTATCCATCGGTTAATGTTCGCACAAAATGATCGACATAAGAGGCTTTAGCAGCAGAGATAACTTCTTCATCGGTTGCATCTAGGCGACCATAACGGATATTTTCCATGATGGTATCGTTATAGAGCCACGCATCTTGTAAAACCATGCCGAAGATACTACGTAAACTATGACGTGTAAAATCTTGGATATCATAATCATCTACAAGGATTGCGCCTTGATTCACATCATAGAAGCGCATCAATAACTTGACGATTGTTGTTTTACCCGCACCTGTTGGACCCACAATAGCAATCTTTTGACCGGGTTTAACATGGGTTGAAAAATTATGGATGACAACTTTATCGGACTCATAACCAAATTCAACATCTCTAAATTCAACCTGTCCTTTGACATCCTTAACTTGAAGAGGTGTTTTTGTATTTGGAATTTCCTCTTCTTCTGCAAGAAACTCAAAAACACGTTCTGCTGATGCTGCTGTTTGTTGTAACACATTTGAGATATTCGCAATTTGCATAATCGGCTGATTAAACTGACGAGAATATTGGATAAATGCCTGAATATCCCCAACTGTGATTGCCCCTTGGATTGCTAAATATCCACCGATAATGGATACAATCACATAACCGAGGTTACCCACAAAGGTCATAATCGGCATCATCAAACCCGACAAAAATTGAGACTTCCATGCAGAATCAAAGAGGGTCTCATTAAATTCATTAAAGGTCTCGATACTCTGCGCTTCACCATTGAATGCCTGAACAACATTATGTCCACTATACATTTCTTCGACATGCCCATTGATATGCCCAAGGTAAATTTGTTGTTCTTTAAAATAAACCTGTGACTTCTTTACAACAGCAACAATGATGCCGAGTGACAGAGGAATAACGATGATGGTTGCAAAGGTCATCACAACACTAATGGTTAGCATCATGATAAGGATACCAATGAGCGTCGTTATAGAGGTTACGATTTGTCCAAGGCTCTGATTGAGTGATTGGCTGATGGTATCAACATCATTTGTAATCCGTGATAGCACTTCACCTTGTGATGTCTTATCGAAGTAACCTAATGGCAAACGATTGATTTTTTCGGCAATCTCTTTACGCATCCGATAGGTGACCTCCATCGCAATACCAGCCATGATATAACCTTGAATATATCGAAAAATAGATGAGAAAACATAGAGTACAACCAGCAAAAGGATAATGTTGCCGATAGTCTCAAAATCAATTCCATCACCCGTTCCCTGAATCTGCTCGATTACACCTTCAAATACCATTGTTGTTGCATTTCCCAAAATTTTGGGTCCAACAATAGAAAAAATAGTCGATGCAATTGCAAATACAAAAACGATAACCAGTGCAAGCCGATACTGACTGAGATAGTCGATAAGTTGTGACATCGTTCCGCGAAAATCATTTGCCTTTGCAATCGGTGCGCCCATTGGACCACCACCCATTGGACCCGGTCCGCGTGTTGTACTACTTCTTTGAACGCTACGATCCTCTTTTGATTGATTTTGTGCCATTATGATGCTTCTCCTATCCCCATTTGTGAATCTGCGATTTCCCTATAGATGGTACAAGTTTGCATCAACTCATCGTGCTTTCCTTGCCCGACAATACGTCCTTCATCCAGCACAATAATTTGTTCAGCCGTCTTGACTGTCGAAACACGCTGTGTAACCAGTAAGATTGTGCTATCCCCTGTTTTATCTTTGAGTGCCTTACGTAAAGCCGAATCGGTTTTAAAATCTAATGCAGAGAAACTGTCATCGAAAATATAGATTGGTGCATGTTTTACCAATGCACGCGCAATTGCTAGTCGCTGTCTTTGTCCACCTGACACATTTGACCCACCTTGTGCAATGGACATTTCTAGACCTTCGGCTGATTCTGCAATGAAACCACTAGCTTGTGCAATTTCCACAGCTTCAGCGATCAGTTCTGGGCTTGCATCTTTATCGGCATATCGTAAGTTACTGTCGATTGTTCCCGTGAATAAAACCGACTTTTGCGGGACATAACCAATTTTCTCACGTAAGTCATGTTGTCTCACATCACGTATATCGACTCCATTGAGGAGGATCGACCCTTCGGTTACGTCATAGAAGCGCGGTACAAGATTAACCAGTGTCGATTTACCCGACCCCGTTGACCCAATAAACGCAGTAGTTGTCCCCGGTTCTGCTGTAAATGTGATGTTATGGAGGATGTCTGCTTCTGCACCGGGATAGCGGAAAGTCACATTATTAAATTCGATACGACCCGTGAAGTTTGATTTGAAGTTCTTTGGGTTTTTAGGGTCTAAAATACTTGCCTCAGTTTCTAGAACATCCGCAATACGATCAGCAGATACCGCTGCTCTTGGAATCATAATGAACATAATTGACATCATCAAAAAGGACATCACCACTTGCAGCGCATACTGCATAAAGGCAATCATATCACCCACTTGTATCGTCAATTGAGATACCTGCTGCGCGCCAACCCATATAACAAGCAAAGTTGCACCATTCATAATGAGCATCATCGCTGGAAACATTGCAGCCATTACTCGTCCTGTAAAGAGATTGGTGTCCGTTAGTTCGCGGTTAGCTTTATCAAAACGCTTTTCTTCAAACGTCTGCGTATTGAAGGCTCGAACAACCATCATACCCGAAAGATTCTCGCGTGATACAAGATTCAAGCGATCAATAAGGTCTTGGATTATTCTAAACTTAGGCAATGCTATGGAAAAAAGTATGACAATCACAGCAAGAAGCGCAATAACCGCTAAGGCAATTGTCCACCACATAGAGGGTGCAGTTGTCAGTGCAATGATAATACCGCCCATACCCAAAATTGGCGCATAAAACACAATGCGAATGACCATCACCATCAGCGTTTGAATTTGTGTAATATCGTTAGTGGTGCGTGTGATGAGTGATGATACTGCAAATTTATCAAACTCGTAATTTGAAAAACTCTCAACTCTCTCAAAGAGGGCGCGCCGAAGATCACGGGCTGTTCCTGCCGCAGTTTTGGCTGCAAAATACCCAACACCGACTGTACACACTCCCGAAAATAGAGAAATTAATAACATGAAAACACCAGCACGGATAATGTAATCATTCTGCAATGTTGTGGTATCAACACCGATTGCTTCATATTCTGCCTGAATAGCAACCGTAGCCGATCGGATAATCATTGCATCATCAAGCGCAACAAAGGTTTCCCCCATCCTATCTTTAATTTGCTCTAAGATATTGGGTGGCATCATTTGAAGAGCGTCCAAAACATCAATGCCTTCTGGTAACTTTGGCAAATCAAAACCTGTGGCAGATTCTGGAATACTTGACGGATCATTTATAGCTTGCTGAATCCCTGTAATGATGAGAGTTGTCTTACCCATAATCGGATTCAAATTTGTGATCGTATCGTTATCCATATTGTCCAGCACATAAACAGCCTCATCGCGAAGAATCGGATACTCCTCGATATAGGTTTCCGCATCAGGGGTATTCGGTTCGACTAAGGTATAAGCAGAAAGGACTTGTCCAGATTCTTGCTCACTCATAAATAGAATTTGCGAATCCATCTGACTTTTGCGAATAGCTATTGGGACTGCATTTTCAACACCACCTTGTTGAATACCGACATTCACAATATCAGCGGTATAACTGGGAAGTGATAAATCTGCTATTGCTTGTAGAAATAGCAATGCAATGGACATGATTATCATGCCAGCATAGGGTTTTATATATTGAAGTAATCGTATCATTGTTTACATGCCTCGCTAACAAGATTTATTGGTGTCATCTAGTGTTCCCTCTATATTCTTCTCATCTATGATGCGATTTAAACCATTAAAAAATACTTGTGCCGCAGATGCTTCTTCTGGGCTGAGGTCCGCAACAAAAATAGCAAGAAGGTCTGTCATTTGATTTCTCAAAGCAAATTCCTGAGCTTTGCCTTCATCTGTTACTTCCAAAATCGAACGACGACGGTCGCTTATGTCGGGTACTCGCACAACCCAACCACGATCAACTAATCCCTGTACAAAGGTACTCGCGGCTTGAAGGCTGACATGGCGTTTTTTTGCCAAATCACTGGTCGTCATTTTTGTTTCCATTATCATATACAGTGCCCCTATTTGCATCAGGGTCGCCTCATTGTTACTTAGCGATCCCATATGACGAGACATGATACGACGTAACTTAGGCATCAACTCAAGCAGATTCCGCGCCAAGGTTTTAGAATCCCAAATTTTATCCATCCAATTAGTTAACCTTATTGATTATCAAGTCTATTGACTATCAATATACTTGCTATTTTTATAAGGTCAATACTGAAATACAATTTAGGATAAATTTGTATATAATGGGTTGGTCGCTAAACAGATTAAGGGAAGGAGGGAGAACTCAGTAAAATAACACCAAAGAGTATAAACACCACATTATGTATCAGGTCAGGTTTCATGTA
>CAYGTY010000247.1:0-8367 GCA_964352825.1 uncultured Anaerolineaceae bacterium | reverse complement strand
TGCCGACGCAGTGTATGTACAAAGGTCTGCACGGCGTGTTTGGATGCACTATAAATTGGTTCCCAGTGGATGTCGATATGTCCAGAAATTGAGCTTGAGACCAGAATGTCGCCTGAACCTTGCTTCTTCATATGCGGAAGGACAGCATGGGCGCAGCGAAAAACAGCATCTACGTTGACGGTCAGCAAATTTGACCACGCATCGGGGTCACCATCTTCAACTTGCCCAGGGATATAGATACCTGCATTCGCAAACATCACATCAATTTGTCCAAATTTTTCGATAGTCCGGTCAACAATTCCTGTAATATCACTGGGGATGGTCATATCTGCGCCAATGACAAGTGTTTCTGTATCGAGATCTCCTGCAAGGGCTTCCAGTTTATCAACAGACCGCGCGGTCAGTGTTAATTTACACTCTTGTTCTGCCAGTAACCGTGCTGTTGCCGCGCCAATCCCTGAGCTTGCCCCAGTGATAATAACAACTTTTCCAGCCAATGAATTTCGCATAATAAGTCTCCATTTCTCAAAAAATTAAGTATTAAGGTGTCAGTGTAACTTTAATCGACTCTTTACCATCAGCGACCATATCCATGCCTTTTTGGAAGTCGCTCAATGGCAACTGATGTGTCATGATTTTATCCATTGGTAATAGCCCATCTTCTAGCATTCTAATCGCAATTGGGTAAGTGTAGGGGCTGAGATGTGCGCCGTGAATATTGAGTTCTTTACTATCACCGATGATTGTCCAATCGACTGTCACAGGTTCGCGCATCACACTGAATTCAACAAATGTGCCTAACTTACGAATCATATGTAAACCTTGTTCAACTGCCGCTGGATACCCTGTTGCTTCGATATAGACATCACAACCATAGCCATCCGTCAGTTTATGAACTTCATCAATTACGTCTATTTGTTTGGGATTCATTGTCAGGTCAGCCCCGCATAATTTAGCTGTTTCGAGGCGATCATCATTTAAGTCAATGGCTATCAGTAATCGTGGGTTTTTTAATTTTGCCGCCGCAACCATACCCAGTCCAAGCGGTCCACAGCCAGCTATCACAACGACATCATCTAATAAGATGTCACCGCGCTCGACAGCATGGATAGAACAGCCGAGTGGTTCGATAAAGGCAGCATGATGGGCTGGAATAGACTTGGGAACTTTATAATTGAGCGAGCCAACAGGGAATTTCATATACTCTGCCATTGCTCCGAATGTCGCTTGACGAAAACCATAGACATCGTGTTTGTCTTGGCACATCCAATATTGCCCGCGTTTACAGAACCGACAATTCCAACACGGAACGATTTGTTCGGATACCGCCATATCGCCTAAATCGAGTCCAAATTTTTCACCTGCACCCTCCCCTAAAGCGACAACTTCACCGACAAATTCATGTCCAGGGATAACAGGTGTTTGACAGTAACCTTCGCGATGGTCATCTCCCCAAAATAAGGGCGCGCCTTGATAGCATTTGAGGTCACTTGCACAAATACCGACGGATTGTATCTTTACAATAATTTCGCCAGTATCGGGCGTTGGGACTTCCCATTCTTGTACACGATAATCTTCTGGTCCATGACAGACGACTGCTTGCATTGTTTTGGGTAGAGGTTGATGTGCGTAATAATTCATTGTTTTTCCAAAAGCGTCTAATTTGTCAAAAATTCTATTTAATTATAGAAGCAATAGGCTATAAATCCAAACATCATATATCAAGCCTAAACGGATACATGGATGTTGGTAAAAATCACTAACATAAATCTGATGCCTCTCTGATAAACTTTTTACAACCTGTTGACACACATCCGATGTCTTTACCTGATACTAGAGGTATTAGGATTCGGACGCTAACTAAAGGAAAAATGATGGATTTTAGCCGTTATACAAATAAAGCACAGCAATCAATATTAAAGGCACAAAATGTTGCCTCAGAATAACTCAGGTGAGCAAATTTTTATGCAGTTCCAGCCTGATTATATTTATGTTTTGGAAATATCTACTTATTAATTTGATTATTGCGCGGTAGGTTGATATCTGAAATTGCCGAATACTTGAACTCTTTTGCGAACTATACATAATAGCAAGATACGAGATCCCTATTCCCACATGTTACCCACTGGTATAATTTACATGAATATATTCTTGAATTTCATGGCAATATAACTCAATAATTCAAAGTCCCTGTGCTTGAAACCCCCAGATTATTATCTACCAAACAATATGATATATGATAATATTAAGGTGTAAGCTACATTTACTGTTTATAACGAACTTATTATTTATATATATCTCATCATCAAAATATTGAGTGGAATATGTTTTTTTGTTTTCTCAAAAAATGAGGGCTGATATCATATTGTATTATTGGAAATTGTAAGATCAGACATTTTTTATAAATCAGTCAGATATTTCTCAAATAATAATATCATAGAAAGATAGCGGGATGATAAATATAAAACGTTTGTTCCTTTGTAGTTTGATGATATTATTCATAGTATTATCATTATTTATTGGGTTAAATATCTATGTTTTCTCAAGTTCGAGAGTATGTAGTGATGCCTATCTTGCATCATTTTTAGATAAAACCGCTTTATTAGATAATACTAAAAGTCCCAAAATCATCCTCGTCGGAGATTCCTCGCTTGCATTCGGTATTGATAGTTCTATGATCGCTGAAGAATTCAACATGCCAGTTATTAACACCGGTATTCAGGGGGCAGTAGGTTTATTATATTCAATGAACTCTGTTAAACCTTATGTT
This sequence comes from uncultured Anaerolineaceae bacterium, assembly GCA_964352825.1. Classification (GTDB taxonomy): domain Bacteria; phylum Chloroflexota; class Anaerolineae; order Aggregatilineales; family Phototrophicaceae; genus UBA6055. The sequence continues at coordinate 5,597 of CAYGTY010000247.1, read as the reverse complement.
GGTGAGGGGGATATTGTCGTACTATCTACAGCTTATGAACAGTGGTTTGAAGGAAATGTACGTTATGGGGATCAAATAAAAAGAGGTAGTCTTTGGCAACTTTTATTATTAGACTTCTCAAATATCCGATATATTACACATCCAACACAAGTTGTGATTTTATTAAAATCACAAATCTATGAGGTAACATATCGCTTAGAACAAGGACTATTTGTAGAAACACACTGCATAAATAGAAAGGGTCATCTCTCAAGATCAAAATTTAATGCAAATGGCGATTATATTGGTCATCTAAATCAAGAACCGCCAGGTAAAGACTTTAGCAAAGATAAAATAATAGGTACAATTACTCAAGATGTATTTGATGAGGCAAATCAATTCGCACATGATATAGAGGTAGCTGGAGCTAACTTATATTTTGTCGCTCCCCCACTTGCACAAAGTGTATATGAGATTAGTTTTGATGCACTTGAAAAATTTATACCCACTTTACAACAAGGACTAGATTTCCCTGTTTTAGGAGAAACTCAACAATTTGTCTATCCAGATACTATGATGCATGATACGTTGTATCATACAAATGCTGAAGGACGTAAATTACGTACATATGACTTAATTCAGTTACTATCAGAAAATATTAGTCAGCCAAAGTAATTTAGCAATATTCTACATGTATTACTTATACTCGATATATAGATAACTCTAATATGCTAATTATTTGCGTTTGAGGTCGGTAATGAATGGTTGAATGTAGTTAATACCTAGAAAAGGAACACGCTTTAATAAAACTGCCTCCAAAATCAAATTGACGTAGGTATTGTCTAAGTATCTACATCAATCGACCAAATGCTTGCCTCTACATCGGGTATTTCTACAATTCCAGTTGTACGGAATACGCCCCAATTGCCTTTAACACAGAGTGCCTCCATCGGTAGTGTTTCCCATCCAATGTAAACAGGGTCTAGGTCGATATAGATTACAAAATCAGCCGGCACAATCTCGCCTTCAGTTACGAGTTGTGGTGAGTTAATATCTTCAAAACGTTGCACACAATCAGGAATCGATAAATCATCTGTATTACTAAATTGAAGATCTTCTACAACACTAAGTGATATAGCGGTTTCAGGATTAAATTCTACTGTTGCAGACGGTGTACAAGCTGCAAAGAGGAGAGTGAATATGAATGTAGTGAAGATAAACTTTGCTTGGCTCATGGATGGATTCCAATTGAATATTATCTTTGTTTGAATAATTTCTCTATAATTTATCATAAAGATTCTATTTACCATAGAGATAGCAAGCATATCGAACATTAAAAGATGATTCAATAATTGTTGGGATTTATGACAGAAATCACTAACATAAATCTGATGCCTCTCTGATAAACTTTTTACAACCTGTTGACACACATCCGATGTCTTTACCTGATACTAGAGGTATTAGGATTCGGACGCTAACTAAAGGAAAAATGATGGATTTTAGCCGTTATACAAATAAAGCACAGCAATCAATATTAAAGGCACAAAATGTTGCCTCAGAATACCACCACACAGTGATGGAACCTGTTCATCTCTTAATTGGCTTAATCGAACAAGAAGATGGTGTTGTCCCGCGTATTATCCAGAAAATTGGCGCACGTCCTACAACCATCCGTGATGAATTGCAAGGTGTGTTGGAAAATATGCCTCATACAACCAGCCCTCCCGGAAATATTCAAATTGGTCGTGAAGGCTTAAATGTATTATCCCGTGCCGAAAAAGAAGCCCGTAAGATGAAGGATGAGTTTGCTAGCACAGAGCATATGCTCTTGGCACTATCTGAAGATGGCGATATGGGCGCAACCTTAGGGCGTAATGGAGTAACATATGACGATATTCTTGATGCTCTGAAGACAATTCGAGGCGGTCAACGGGTGACTAGCCAAGACCCAGAAACCACTTATGAAAGCCTTTCAAAATTTGGGCAAGACCTGACAGATAATGCCCGACAAGGCAAACTTGACCCTGTTATTGGGCGTGATGAAGAAATTCGCCGATTGATTCATGTCATCAGTCGTCGTACCAAGAATAACCCTGTATTAATCGGTGAAGCAGGTGTAGGTAAAACAGCAATCGCAGAAGGGCTAGCTCAACGGATTGTGAATGGTGATGTACCCGAAGGCTTGCGCGATAAGACTATCATTGCGTTGGATATGAGTGCATTAGTTGCGGGTAGTAAGTTCCGTGGTGAATTTGAGGAACGCTTGCAAGCTGTCCTTAAAGAAATTGCCGATAGTGATGGACAAGTGATTCTGTTCATTGATGAGTTACACAATATTGTTGGGGCAGGGCGTGCTGAAGGCTCTATGGATGCAGGCAATATGCTCAAGCCGATGTTAGCCCGTGGTGAATTACACATGATTGGTGCAACCACACTGGATGAATACCGCCAATATATCGAAAAAGATGCTGCACTAGAACGGCGTTTCCAACCGATTTATGTCGAAGAACCCAGTGTCGAAGATACGATTAGTATTCTACGCGGTTTGAAGGAACGCTATGAAGTACATCATGGGGTACGTATCCAAGATAGTGCAGTCATCGCCGCCGCGACCCTCAGTCACCGTTACTTGCCAGATCGTCAACTACCCGATAAAGCGATTGACCTAATCGACGAAGCCGCCGCCCATCTAAAAATGGAAATTGATAGTAAACCTGTTCATCTTGATAAAATCGAACGGGCGATTATGCAATTGGAAATTGAACGGGAAGCCCTCCGCAAAGAAAAAGATGATGCCTCTAAACGTCGTCTGGGTGATCTTGAAGTTGAACTCGCCAATATGCAAGAAGAACTCGGTGGCTTGATGGCGGTTTGGCAACGCGAAAAAGATGTTATTCAAGGGATGTCAGGTATTAAATCTGAACTCGACGAAGCACGGATTCAGTTGGAACGGGCTGAACGGCAAGGGAATCTCGAAGAAGCGGCTCGCTTACGATATGGGGTTTTGCCTGACCTTGAAAAAGCCCTCGTTGAGCGCGAAGGTGCAATTGAACAGATGCGCGATGATGGCTTATTGATGCTCAAAGAAGAAGTTGATGCGGATGAAGTCGCCGCGATTGTCAGCCGTTGGACAGGTGTTCCTGTGACGCGCATGTTAGAGGGTGAAGTTGAAAAATTAATGCGGATGGAAGACCGTTTGCATGATCGTGTTGTCGGGCAAGAAGCCGCCATCAAAGCTGTATCCGCTGCTGTACGTCGTAGCCGTGCTGGCTTACAAGACCCCAATCGCCCTGTAGGAACATTCTTGTTCTTAGGACCAACGGGTGTTGGTAAAACCGAAATGGCACGCTCTTTAGCACAATTCTTATTCGACGATGATAGTGCGATGGTACGTATCGACATGAGTGAATTTGGTGAAAAACACAGTGTCGCTCGCTTAATTGGTGCGCCTCCGGGATATGTCGGTTATGAAGAAGGTGGGCAACTAACAGAAGCAGTTCGTCGTCGACCTTATAGTGTTGTGCTATTTGACGAAATTGAAAAAGCGCACCCTGATGTATTCAATATCTTCTTGCAGGTCTTTGATGATGGTCGCTTGACAGATGGACAAGGACGGACAGTGAATTTTACCAATACTGTGATTATCATGACCAGTAATGTCGGTAGTGACTTGATTAAGGCGATGGGTGCAGACACAAATCAGCAAGCTCAACGTAATGCTGTCATGGGCGAACTAGATCATCATTTCCGCCCTGAATTCTTAAATCGTCTCGATGATGTCATCATTTTTCACAGCCTAACCCGCGATAACATCACACGCATTGTGGATATTCAACTTCGCAATTTAGAAGCTATCTTAGCTGACCGTCGTATTACGATTGAGATGTTAACGGATGCCAAGATTCTATTAGCAGAATTGGGATGGGATCCTATCTATGGTGCGCGACCTCTTAAACGTGCCATCCAACGCCATGTTCAAGACCCACTAGCAATGGCAATCCTTGCAGGTGACATTCATGAAGGCGATCATGTTCGCATCGGTGTATCCGAAGATGGAGAAGAATTTGTCTTTGAATCGGTTCACTTTGAAGCCAGCGAAACTTAAACAAAGTCTCTAAGGGGGTATGTCTGAATAAGATATACCTCTTATCGATTTATCGATTTTGATGCCGAAGAGAGTAGGCTTTGGGTGTCATTCCCACAATAGATTTAAATTCTCGAATAAAGTGTGACTGGTCATAATACCCTGCTTGATAGGCAATATCGGCTAGTGAATTATGACCCAGTCGCTTGATTGCTGTCCGTGCATAATCAACGCGTATGAGTTTGGCATGATGTTTTGGCGAAATACCAACTTGTGCTTTAAATTGGCGTTGGAGTTGACGTGTGCTGATGCCTATATCACGACTAATATCACTCACAAATCGCCTGCCATGTGATTGACGAATCATATCTGTAGCCCGATATACGGTTAAGACATCAATCTGATTTTCATGGCGTTGAGTAAGCAACCAATCGTCTAGGACTTTGACTTGATCTTCTATTGATATTGCGTGGTAGAGTTGCTCTTGTACTGACTGCATATCAGATATATCAAGGTCTGCTAACTGATAAGGTTTATCTACAATCTCGAAAATAGGCATCTTGAAAAATGGATAAGCACCCCCAGAAAAGAATCGTATTCCAATGGCATAAACCTCACCCCTAAAATTTAAACGGCGTGATACTGAATTTGCCGCATCAAGAAAACTATGACCCACAGTGGGCTGACCATCTAAGAATAGTTTATCGCCAAAATTAAAGATAATACCAAGACCGCCACTGGGATGCAGAAATTCTTCCCGATATTGTGTAAAGTCCTGACTGCGAATAATCCAATAATCTTGAACAAAATCACGCAAGAGAGGGGATGGTTTATGAAGCTGAAATCCTAAATAAGCTAAATGGTGCTTAGACAAATCCTAATCCTCATTATCATGTCGCAAAAATACAATACCACATTCCCTATAAGATTTATTGTAGAGACATCTACTAAACATAAGGAGATACACGATGTCCAATACAAAGAAAATCGGAATTATCGTATTTGATGATGTCCTAACCAGCGAAATTATTGCCCCAGCTGAGGTTTTTGGGATGGCGATGGAAAAAGAATGGTTCACAGATTGGTCATATGAATTGATTAGCGTGACCTCTGAATTGACAATTAAAACCCAAGAAGGCATACAGATTATTGCCGACACGCATATTGAGCAAGACGGTTGGTATGATGTTTTGCTTGTTCCGGGGGGATACGATATGGAGAGTTTGCTCCAAAATACAAAATTAGATGCCTTCATCAAAAAACATGAACAAGCCGATGCGTGGTTATCAAGTAATTGTAGTGGGGCGTTTTTGCTGGCGAATGCAGGTGTGTTAGATGGTAAACAGGCGACAACCTGGTTCGGCGGAGAAGAATCCTTACAGACGCAACATCCCCACATTCAAGTCCAATTTGACCAACCTGTTGTGGTTGATAATCGTCGCGTGACGAGTAACGGTAGCGTGGTCAGTTATCAAGGAGCGGTTGTCCTATTGGGCAAGTTAACGACTATCGAAAATGCAAAAGAAATCTATGA
>CAYGTY010000246.1:5006-8382 GCA_964352825.1 uncultured Anaerolineaceae bacterium | reverse complement strand
CCTATTAACTCCGACATCTCACGGATTTGTTTGCCTAAACGCAGATGCCAAAGCGTGAATAGTCGTTCCCGTCTTTGAGGATACGCCTCCACACGATATTTCTGCTTCAGTTCTTCTGTGCTTTCTTTCCAGTCAACTTGTAGGATTCGTACCATCTCAACACTTTTTTAATGATTATACCCGATTTACTATCTCATGTTTGGTATTACTTCTAATAGAGAAAAATCCGAAAATATTCCGATAAATATAACTGAACCTAGAACTGAAGTTATTTTTTTAGCATTGTGATCCTTTTATATACAAGATACATAAACTGAAACTATATATCGTCGAGCAAAACTTATGAAATTTTCGCGTATCGTAATGATATGCTACTGTGATCGATTACTGAGGACCTTTCTGATCCCCAGCATATCGATAAGATTTGATATGTTCCGATATTTAAATTGAGGTAAACGACAACTTATGATTCGGATGATTCGGTGTTAGGTCTTGTTCATCTTACTCGGCGGTTTGGAGATCTATATCCCATAGTGTGATGATTGGGTCTTCGCTGAAACCACTAACCGCGGCAAGTGTTTTACCATCAGGACTGAATTCTAAGATAGGAGCCCAATTTGAAAGCCCGTTAATAGTAGCTAGTATGTCGCCACTTGTCACATCCAAGAGCTCGATGTCATTATCGTAATTTTGGGCGGCAAGATTCCTACCATCGGGACTGAATGCAACTGTCGAATAAGAGCCTGATAGAGTAGTCAGTATGTTGCCATTTGCCACATCTCGTAGATCGATTTGGTTAGAATCGATTGTGGCGAATATTTTGCCATCAGGGCTGAATGCAACTCTTGAAAAATTAACTTCACTACTATCGTTAGAAATCAATAGGTTGCTACTTACTACGTCCCATACATTAGCTAAACCCCTAAAGGCGCCAAGGAAAGCAACAGTGTTGCCATTAGGGCTTACCTTTAGCTCGAAAGCCTCATCAGCATCGGGCGGTAGAACTACAATTGATTTTCCATTCGCCATGTCCCATAAATTGATATTATTACCAATGATAGCCACAAAAGTATCACCATCGAGACTGAATGCGATTCTACTAGCCCAATTATCATAAGGGTTATCCTCCATCGACAGAGGGGAAATAGGCAGTTGCTTGCTAGTTTCCACATCCCACATGACGACATATGCACCTCTTGCGGCGGCGAAGGTCTTGCCATCAGGACTGAGTACCACGTCGTACCCTCCCATATCGTCCTGCGATAGTGGAGTATCGAGTAGATCGCCACTTTCCACATCCCAAAGCTTAACAGTCCCATCGACACTCGCGGAGGTGAGGGTTTTGCTATCGGGACTAAATACAATGCTACGTACTTCATCCATATGACCCGTCAACGTTACTCCTTCTTGCGCCTCAACTGAACTAGGCTGAGAGATACCATAGAGCATCAGAGCAAAGGTTAACAGTAGAAATACACGTTGAGCGATTTCTGTATTCCAAAGCCAAAGTGTCCGCTTCTTGTTGCGTTTATCATTGTATAGTGCTTCGTTTGAATTCATTTTATTTCCTCATTTGGTTAAGTAAACAACAAAACATAAATTATCTATTTAGCAGGATCAATCCATGCGTCTTCTGAATCACCATCAGCCATCCATCCAGTTGCACCACTATTTAAGCGTACTTGCCACCATCGATAACCATCGTTACAAGCTGGTCCAGCAATAATCTCAAAGACTTCGCCAGGCGGAGCAGCGCGCACGAGCTGTCGACCTGCAAAAGGCTCAACACGCACATTATTGCTTTGTGGTTGACGTATAGAAACCATAGCATTGATCCCCACTCGTAATGTTGTTGAAGGTAAACCTGGGCAATTTGCAGCAGTGTTGATTGTGTTACTGTTGTTGGAGCTATTGCTACTACTTGAACTATTATTGTTGCTGGAATTGCTATTATTCGTAGAAGATGAAGCTGGATTGCTGGATGAGCTACTTGCAGTGACTAAATCACCTGTAAAATCTCTAGCACAACGAATACCAATACCAATTGATTGGTAACCTGGTTCGTGGACTTCACGACGAGTTGATGCTAGCCATGTTTCTCCATATGCCCATGCACCACCACGCATCACTCGTGTTGTTGCCGTATCATTATTGTCTTCGCGCCCATCGTTCGGATTGTATGGATAAATCCATGAACCACTTGCTGGAATATATTTGCTACTGGTCCATTCATACAAATTACCTGCCATATCATGAGCACCAACCCATGACATGCCTTCTGGTCTCGATCCCACAGCCTGAGTACGATCGCCTACTGAATCTTCGTTGACCGAGTAAGAAGCAATAAAACTATTACCCCATGGAAATAACAAGTTAGAAGGACCACGTGCTGCATATTCCCATTCTTTTTCGGTTGTTAGGCGAGCGCCACGACGGCTACAGTAGTCACGTGCCTCTATCCATGTGACACTATCCCGCGGTTTATTATTACCTGTCCAATTACTACTCCGCCCCGCATTGCCACCCTTCGAGTTAAACTGTTGATTTGTTACTTCAAACTCATCAATCCAAAACGGTTCATCGAAACATTGTTCATGAGCAGGTTGTTCATTTGCTTGACCATTATCGTTACCCATAACAAAACATCCTGGTGGAACAAGGACCATAGATACTTCGTTTAAAGCTTGAAAATAAGGTGACCAATCGCTGTTGCTATATACACGCTGAATATTTAGCTGTGATGATGGTTGAGACCCACTGCTAGAGTTATTTGTGTTCGATCCAGAATTGGAATTTGTCGTATTCGACGATGAAGTACCGTTCGATCCGGAATTACTATTTGAATTAGCAGAGCCAGTACCAAAACTTCCAGTACTATCGGTACTGGTTGTATTGATATTGGAATTCAGCGCTAGGTAGAAGTAGTTATATGCGTCTGTTGTAGCGTTCCAAATAACATCAATAGCACCATCAAGATTGAAATCGCCTACGACTGTATTAAAATCTTGCCAGCCCCCACCTGCACCGATTTGTTGACCTGTCTGTACATCAAAGCCATTGGCACCATCATTTAGACCAAGATAAACAAAATTACCTTCTGAATCGGCGACGTTCCAGAGCAAGTCATCTACACCATCGAGGTTGAAGTCACCAGCAATTACATGAACCGATTGCCAGCCGTTGTAACCAATTTGTTGCGCAGGTTGAAGATCAAATCCGTTCGCCCCGTTATTCAAGCCTAGATATATGGAGCTGATACCTGGCATAGTTTCATTCCAGAGTAAGTCGACAGCACCGTCGTTATTGAAGTCACCTACAACAACATCATAGTTTTGCCAACCGCCTCCATTACCAATTTGATTGGCAGGTTGCAGGT
>CAYGTY010000246.1:0-4906 GCA_964352825.1 uncultured Anaerolineaceae bacterium | reverse complement strand
CCGTTATTCAGTCCCAGATAAACGAAATTGCCCTCGGCGATGGTGGCGTTCCAGAGCAAATCATCTGCGCCATCGCGGTTGAAATCACCTACAACAGTATTATAATTTTGCCAACCACCATAACCGACTTGTTGCGCTAACTGCAATTCGAATCGTCTACTAGATAGATCTTTGTAGAATAGTCCAGGAGGTCCATATATGGTTCGAACCATTTGAATGTCTAGACTGCTTAAAGTACCACCTCGCTCATACAGGTCACTACAATAATTCATTACTGAGTCTGAATCATAAGGAGTAACGAACCACACTTCTTGTGCATTATGTCTTTCTCGATCTTTCTCGTCTTCTAGAATGCATGTTTTATTATCTGATCGATATTGAGTATGTCGGAATCCTAGTGCATGTCCAAATTCATGTACTGCAATTGAGCGGATACAACGCTCTCGTTTCTCTTCGGGAGAAGCACAACTCGGAGACCATTTTTCGTAGGTAAAATTAAGCTCCATTCCACTTTCTCGGCCATTTACAATTGTGTACCCAACGTATGAATTAGGAGCTCGACCTATGACTTTCCCATCATCATCTTTTACCAAATTCCCATCATCACCTTTATCAGTATCTATTACTTCAATGCGAATACCATCGCTTGTATTGTTGCATTGCCCCCAACCCATAAAAACTAAACTAGATTCCTTCTGCCATGTTTTTTCGATTTGGTCTCTTACCCACTGTCTCTCAGTTTCAAAGTCAGACTCTGGATTTTCCCAACAAACAGGAATAGATGAGGATGGCCAAGCAACGTTTTCGTAAAATCTCGGTGATTTTACAATATCATTATCAGGGTCAACTGCATATACTTGTTGTATTGATCTTGGTCCAACGAAAATTATCCCGAACAACAACAATACCCCATATTTAGATGCAAGATAATCAAATATCTTCATAATCCACGCTCTTTACTTTTTGATTAATATATATGGCAAAAATGTAATTAAGCTGGCGAATCGCATCAATCGCATAGATGTCAATCCTCAATAACTCAACTAATAAGCTCATCAAGCGGTCGCAACCTCTACAAGAATTTGGTTTGACTCGGAAGAATTCCAAGTTTCTGAGTGCCTTGTAGATGATGTCACTGTAATAGTCCCAATCCTCATAACTGTGATTTGAATTGATTGATACTCGTAGTCTGCATAAGCCATTAGGAACAACTGGAGGAAAGACTTACTGAATGAACAAAAATACCGTTTCGGTTTTGTTGACAGAAGCTTAGACACATTTGCAAATATGACCTCTAGTCAGAGATCATATTTATGTTATAAATGAATGTGCCTAACTGTGAAGTTAACGACAACCGAAAGCGACGTAACTATAGGTAGGATTGCCAACTTCTACAAAAACAAGATCCACACCTCGATCAGTATTAACATTCCCATGACGGAGGATGTAGTTTTCCCAACCTGCATCACTATGTTTTTGATAATAAGCTTGTGAGAAATTACCGTTGCCATTTCCATAATAAACCCAAGACCTATTTGAGCTACTGGAGTCTTGATAAATTATATCCCCATCGCCATCACAATCTACATCATCTAATAAGGTAACAATGGCGGATGGTAAATCAGGATCATTTGTTGCTTCTTGTAGAACAAAACGACCATCAGATAACCCTCTTGCATAATAGAAATACAAGCTATCACCATTTGTCTCTGTCCACACGACATCTGCCCGTCCATCACCGTTTACATCTCCTGTAGTCGTCCAATATTGCTGGAAACCAGAACCATGGTTCTGTGCTTGTTGTAGGATAAACGTTCCATTTGATTGAGCTAGCGCAACATAGGTAATATTTTCAGAACCATTATGGGTCAAGTTGTTATATATAAGATCAAAACGACCATCACCATTTACATCACCTCCAAATCGCCTGTAGTCACTAAAACCACCTGAACCAACTTTCTGTGTAACAGCATCACTAAATGTTCCATCGCCTCTACTTAGGAAGACGGTTACATTATTAACACCATCTTGATGAGTTGAGAATAGAATGTCATCGTTACGGTCTCCATTGACATCCTCAATGAACATTGTCCCTCCAACAGTCCCTCCACTCCATCTTGTTTGATCATAAAATGTTTGTCTACTAAAATTGCGACCATCGCTAAATGAGACTCCCGTCGATACAAGACCTGATTCGATATTAATGAAGACCAAATCATCAGCCCCATTGCCATCAACATCACCAATACCTATTCGTTCTACACTGAAGTTAATCGAACCATGATTAACTGAATCCTGTAGCTCAAATTGTGCCTGAATAGTGGTCACTTGTAACAAAACAATTACAAACATAATCAATAGTGATAAACGTAAATGACGCTTCATATCATTACTCCGATTTAAATAAACATTTAACAGATATTTAGACAATAACAGTTATGATTTTTAACTTCATGTCACTTTAGTTGAGATTTGGGTTGAGGGGGTTGATTTTTCTTGAGCGGCACTTAGAGCAAACCTAGTTTTTTTGCCTCTAATACAGCTTGAGTACGGTTCTTGACGCCTAATTTCTGGCAGATATTGTGAACATGCCTCTTAACAGTGCCAATCGTAATCGTCAGTTGATTAGCAATTTTGCGATTAGACTGCCCTTCACCAAGTAAATCAAGAACTTCTAATTCGCGTTCTGTAAGAGGTTCAACAAGAGGTTGTGGCTTTTTGACATCAGTGTTTGTTTGTTTCTGGACCAAATAGCCCTGGAATTGCTTTATCAAGATACGTATATCGGACTTTGCACCTTGCTCGAGAGTTTCATGATATATGGACTCCCCCAGTTTTGCTTGAAGTTCCTGTCTAAGATCTGATAGACGTTCCCACCTTTCCAACCATTTCAAAAGATGCGCATACTGACCAAATAATAGCCCAAGGTATAAGGTAGCTTGTTCGTACTTCTCATATAGATAAAAGACAAATGGTGCAATACCAACAATCATTACCCACATATCAGCTGAATACGGCGGTACCAGGTGATTGATAGTCATGTCGATGTACTCAAACATTTCTCCTTGATTATCAGTCGCAATCGCATACAGAGTTTTTACATAATATATTTCGTGTGATCTAGAACTCAGCCCTTGTGAATGATAGTATTGTGCTTTTGTTATCATATTTTCTGCATCGTTCAGCCTATTTTCAATGACACAATTCCAACCGGCATATACGTATATTGAATAATGATTTCCCCAGAAGTTTAGTTGTGACAACATGTGCTCGGCTTTCATCAAGAATTGGTAACCCTCTGTAAAATTGCCCAACACTGTTGACATAATGCCCAGTGACATTGTTGTTGTTGCAACGTTACGTACATCTTGAACTAATTCCCAATTCGTCACCGCGTCAATCAATATCGGTTTTGCTTCCTCAATTCGACCTTCTATAAAATAACGATACCCTTCGTTAAATAGGGCATGAGCATAACCATTATAATCATGGATCTGTAAAGCAAGTTCACCATGATAGTCACGAACCGCACTACCTATCGGCAAATCATTACGCAGATTTCTGCTCATATAGTAATCCAGCCCTCTGAGTACCCGTACTTCGTAATAAGATGCCTGCAATCGAATGGTCAAATTTCTTGCTAATATTGATGTTTGAACACACAATTCAATTTTATTTACGTTGCGGTAGAGTTCTGCCTTAACCCATAAACATAACATCTCTGTCATTTTGTCCTGATTCTCTTGGGCAATCACAAGACTTTGATCAAGCATGTCCCAGATAACATCAGGTATGGGATGAATAATGCGCAATGACCAGACATGAATATAACGCACACATAATTTGCTATACATATGGTTATTCTTGTGGATCGAGCGCAGCTTTTCTACAGCAGAGTTAAACAGGGATTCCCCTTCGATGTAATACGCTCGAATGTCAACAAATAGACTCAGAGTCTCCATCATTTTTTCGAGTATTACATCATCACATGTTGCAACTGCTCGATTCCATACATTGATTATATTATCCCAATCTGCGTTAACCTTATTTAAACCCTCAACTTGGCGACGACCCTTGATATCGATAGCGAGTTCTTCCATGAAGTTGGCGAAGTAGGTAGTGTGTGCTAATTGAAACCTTGGGACTTCACCCACCTCTCGAAGCTTCTCGTCAGCATACCGATATAACAACTCGTGTATATCAAAGCGTCCAGTATTATCACGACGTATCATCGACTTTTCAACCAAACTCGACAATGTTAGCAAGTCCGCATCTACGACATGCTGAGCTGCATCCAACGTAAATCCACCTCGAAAGACAGCCAACCGAGAAAACACCTTCTGGTCATCAACTGATAACAAATCCCACGAATGATCAAATACCGCACGGATACTACGGTGTCGCTCAGGAACATCACGATTCTTTGTCGCCAGAAAACCAATACCTAGTTCAATCTGATTGATAATGTCAGCACAAGAGAGTGTTTTGAGCCAGCCAGCAGCTAATTCAATCGCTAATGGCAGTCCATCAACAAGTTTGCAAATTTGGATGACTGCAAGTTGTTCATCACTTGGAGAGAAGTCACGTCGAACTTGCACGGCACGTTCTACAAACAGAATTAAGGCATCATATTGATTGATATCTTCTGGCTCATCGGTGTTAGGGTAGCGCATCCCTTGTACATGCCAAACATATTCCATTCTTAGATTGAGTGTTTCACGTGAAGTCACTAATATTTTGACCCGAGATGCACTATTTAGAATATCGGAAACAATGCTAGCACCCTCTAGGATATGTTCAAAGTTATCCATCACCAGTAAGAGATTACGCTGACCCAGAAATTTCACAAGTTCCTCTTGTGGTGTTCCTTCATCTCCAATGAAGATACCTAGTACATTGATGATCG
>CAYGTY010000245.1:0-8535 GCA_964352825.1 uncultured Anaerolineaceae bacterium | reverse complement strand
CGAACCTATTGACATGATTATATCCATAGCTCGGCAAAATCGCTCTCAAAACACTTCGCCAACAGTATCGCTTGCTGCGGGGTAGTTCATTAACACTTTAGTGAGTTGAGCACGAAGCGTGCGAAACAGAAAACCACCCGCTATGCGGGTGGAGAAAAAATCCTTATAGAAAAACGAAAACACTCCCGTTAGGATGGCAGATGTTCAAGCCGCCAAACTAAAAAGGAGTGAAATCATGGCAAAAAGTCTATCACACACAAAATGGATGTGTAAGTACCATATCGTATTTACCCCGAAGTACCGTCGGAAAGTAATCTATAATCAGTATAAAGCGAGCATAGTGGAAATCCTGAGAGATTTGTGCAAGTGGAAGGGTATAGAGATCATCGAGGGCAACGCGTGAATCGACCATATCCATCTGTTGGTGTCGATCCCTCCGAAATATAGTGTATCGAATGTCATGGGATATCTAAAAGGGAAAAGCGCACTGATGATCTTTGATCGGCACGCCAATCTGAAGTACAAGTTTGGTAATCGCCACTTCTGGTCACGAGGCTACTATGTGAGTACAGTGGGGCTGAATGAAGCGACCATAGCAAAGTACATGCGCGAACAAGAGAAGCATGACCAGATGATCGATCGAATCAGTACGAAAGAAGCGGAAGACCCCTTTAGGGGTTAGCTAGGTAATCATTGCATCGGCTTGAACGGAAGTGAAAGAGTACCTTGAGGTGCGGCAAGTAACAAGCCCTTATAGGGCTATATCAAGCCACCCGCTATGCGGGTGGTCTTGACTGAGTTTTATGGATTGCTCAGTTTTACCCAATCGATTGAGTAACCTTATCGGCAGAAAAGCAACTTTCATGGGAACGGGTATTTTAAAATGTTGCCGACTACTCATGGTTACCCTTAAATTTTTTGATTAAATGATAAACGATTTGTCTTGCAATTAATTCGGATATAGTAGGGGCAGCCATTTGTGCACCCGAAGGCGGATGAAGACACGGCTTCGTCCCTACAATCTGATTATGTATGGACAGACTCATAAAAGTCTAATTGGGATAAGGTGAGTGACCTCATCCCAATATGTTGTTGATTATCTTAAGTTAATCTCGCTTTGAGAGATTGACCGTAGACGAACATTATTCAGTACAGCTTGTGCGACACATTCACCTTGTTTCAAGCCGAGTTCAATCGCGGCGCGGTAATGAATACCGCCAAATAAGCGTGAGAAAGCGGCTTCTTGGGCGGCGTGTTCAAATGAGTAAAAGCTGCGTTGTAAATTTTCGCTACCATTTATGATAGGGGTACTATCTGTAAATGCGACTTGCCCGAACATGGTTGTCAAAATTTCGGCGGCAGCCCCTGATGCAACGGAGTGTCCTGAAGGGTATTCAGGGAAGGGCGGTGATTGAATATAGGGTGCCCAATTGCGGCGTTGATAACGATTGATGTAGGTCACGGGGCGTAATAAGTTGACCTCATATTTTGTATCCCAAGCAGAGATGAACGAATCGCCTAATGCCATGCTCAATAAGATATACATTTCTGATGCACGACCGAGTGACATTTCCGACTGTTCAGTAAATTGCATGGCAATTAAAAGCCAGTGACCTGATGGTAACCCTGTTTCAAATGGTGAATCCACCCAGAAGCGGGCAATCTCACGTTGTTCATCAGTTAAGTTATCGGACGTGTCAAGGACTTCTTGTGCTTGTTTATAGAATGTGGAGTCTGGGTCATCACTAAAGTCTAGAGCAATGGGGGTATGACACTGTTCTGCAAAAGACATCGCAAATGGGCGAATTTCACTCCAGAAGGGCTCAAGCGCTGGCTCACCCTCGGTTGTGATTTCCCACATGAAGTCTTCACCCTCTGGCATGACATAGTCTAACTTGCGTGTAGGTCCATAATTATCAGTTGAGATCCAATCCAGTAAAACATCACCAATTTCATCACCGAGCGCGAGCGAGCGTTCAACTACATCTTCATCGGTATCTTCTAAGCGCAAGGCTGTTTGCTGTTCACGCATTGCATCAATACGTTCAAAGCTATCATCACTGGCATTGGCTTCTTCAAATAAGCCTGTTACGACTGTCGATATACTGCCATTGGCAACAGATGGATAATCGTATACTTCGGCATCATCTGGATAGGGTAGGAGGGGTAAACCTTCCATTTGTCCGCCAATGGAGAAATTATCAAACATCCCGTTGACTAAACCTTCATAGAGCGCAATTGAGGTATACGCATAAATTCGAGATGCTCCCGGTGCATTGATGCCATTATCACGAACAAGTTCATATACTTGTAACATCCAGTCATTGGCAAAGGTAGCATCTTGCTCCCAAACAGATAAGGATTCTTCTTGTGCCATATTGGCTGGAACAAATATGAGACACAATAAACTTGCTAATAGAATGAGTTTTTTGATTATCATTTTTAATATCCTTTATGGTGTGTCCGTCAATGTAGAGACAATTTCTAATTCGATTTCACCTGTTTCGCCTGAGTCTGGTGGGAACAAAATTACAATATATTGACCTGTCTCATATATATTAATATCGTTTACTTCTGGATCATAGATATAGCCACTATTGTCGTCATAATATAGTGAATAGCCTGATGAATCTTGAAGGTTCAGGGAAGTGTCAAGTAAACCATCTTCACTACGCACGAGAACACTAATCACATCCCCATCTTGTGCTGTGAAAGAATAGTAAACGGGATTTCCGTCTATGGTTACCGTTGCGATTTGATTTAATTCGATAGAAGCTGTTTCGACCTGATTTAATAGCAAATCATAGTCGCCTGAACTATCGGATGAGAATGAGCTAGCACGAATATAATATGTTCCTGTTTCGGGCAGAAGATAAGAGCTAATTAAGGCATTGAGTGAGCCTGCTCCGTCATCATCACTGGCTAATTCTCCATCATCATTAGATAAAGTTAGGTAACTATCAAAGTCTTCCGAGTTCATCTGAATACTGATAATATCGCCTTCTTCGCCTTCAAACTCATATATGCCTTCGAGTGTGGCTTCGTCGAGGATTGCATTGAGGCGAACACCAAATTCAATGGTTTGTGACGTGGCTTTTGTGTATTCTAGCTCGTATTCGCCAACGCCTTCACCATCAGAACTTGTGACTACAATTGTGTAATCGCCTTGTTGCTCTATCAAGGCATTATCAATTCGAGAATTTAAACTCCCATTAGAATCATCATTAGAAATGAGTGTGTTGCCTTCAGTATCTAATAAAGATAGTAGTGGGTCGAATTGACGGGATGAGAGGGTTAAAGAAATACGATCGCCAGATGTGAGCGCAACCATGTAAGTATTCTCGAGTGCTGTGGCTGTCAAACTTGCTTCTACAATTGCACCCACTTCAAGATATTCTGATTGGGTTTGCCCAATGCCGATGCTAAACAAACATAATATAATCCATGTACTCAATAGCTTATTAATCATCAATAAAATTTCTCCTATTTGAATAACTCCCGATTGTATTATATACAGAAATTTAATTTTCAGTTGTGTTTAACTTGTTTATATCACGCATTTACCATGAAGAATCCGTTAAAACCTACCGTTTTTCATTCCATATGCGTTACAATTTGGTTAATTGTTATCATGAAATACAGGTATGCTATAGATACCTGTGAGGTTACAATATTTATTTAAAAATATGAGATAAAGAATGTGATGGATTAGATGTTTAATTCTGTTGATGAACTCCAACAAGCACTAGCAAAACATGATTATATTGCTGAACGTGGTTTAGCGGTTTCGATATTTTTATCACTCAAGACAGGTAAACCTTTATTTTTGGAAGGGGATGCTGGGGTTGGTAAAACAGAAATTGCTAAGGTTTTATCGGCTATTCTTGAGACAGATTTGATACGGATGCAGTGTTATGAAGGGCTAGACATCAATACTGCTGTCTATGAGTGGAATTATGCAGGTCAAATTTTGCATATGCGTCTGATGGAATCTGAGGGTATGGGGCGTGAGGATATGGAACACGAATTGTTCTCCGACCGCTTTTTGCTCAAACGCCCATTATTGCAAGCGATTGAAGCAACGGCTGATGGTGTACCTCCTGTTCTGTTGATTGATGAACTTGACCGCTCTGATGAAGAATTTGAAGCCTTCTTGCTGGAATTACTGTCTGATTTTCAGATTTCGATTCCAGAGTTAGGGACAATTAAAGCAGAAGTCCCACCAATTGTGATTCTGACATCCAATCGTACCCGTGAAATCCACGATGCGCTCAAACGTCGTTGCTTATATTATTGGATTGATTACCCACACTTCCGTAAAGAATTACAAATCGTTGAACGTAAAGCACCTGAGCTTGAACCGATGTTGGCTAAGCAAATTACAGCCTTTATCCAAGATATGCGCTCAATGGAATTGTTTAAACGCCCTGGGGTTGCAGAAACCTTAGATTGGACGGCAGCATTGATTGCGCTTGACCAGAACGAATTATCGCTGGAGACTGTACAAGATACATTAGGTGTGATTCTGAAATATCAAGATGATGTTGAAATGTTGGATCCTGAAACCATCCAGCACATGATTGACCGTGCTAAAGTTGAAGCGCAACGTGCTTAATGATGTCGGAAAATAAACCAATTAAAGGGATTTTTCTAGGTCCTCCCGATGAACCCTTCGACTATGAGGGGGGTAAACTCACACATAATTTGATTCTGTTTGGGCGGGTATGTAAGGCATTAGGCATGAATGTCACACCCAATCGCATGATGGATGTTGCAGGCGCTTTGGAGTTTGTCCAATTAGGTAATAAACTCGATTTTTATTATACATTGCGGACGCATTTGGTGAATCACCCTAAAGAGCTTGAATACTTTGATGAAGCCTTTCAGATATTTTGGCGACGACCCAGTGATGGTTTTACTAAGCTGAACCTTCAGTCATTAGGTGAGGAACGACGTAAGAAGAAAACGCAATTTTTGCCTCCATTAGAGTCTAGTCCTGCGGATGATGGTAAAGACCCGATGGATGATATAGATTCTAGCATGATTGCGATTATGCCAACCTATAGCCAACAAGAACGGCTGAAAAATAAAGACTTTGCGGAAATGTCGGCTGAAGAGTTGGAAATGGCAAAACGTGTCATCGAAAAGATGCCAGATACATTAGGAAGTCGTCGAACACGACGCTTTGAGAATGGTAAAGGTCGCCAGATTAATATGCGTCGCCTCATGAAAGATATGATTCGTAAGCAAGGTGACATCACCCAAATCCCTACTCATCGTCCAAAGGAAAAACCGCGCCCAGTTGTCTTGCTATGTGATATTAGCGGTAGTATGGAACGCTATACACGGATTTTATTGCATTTTATGCACACATTGGCTGGGACAGCTTTCCAAGTGGAGACCTTTTTATATAGCACCGACATTACACGCATTACACGTCAAATTCGGCAGAAAAATGTTGATGATGCGCTAGAAGAAATTGGTCAAACGGTGAAGCAGTGGGGCGGTGGAACGATGACAGGTGAATCGCTTCATACCTTTAACTGGTCATGGTCGCGTCGCGTGCTGGGACGAGGGGCAGTTGTTATTATCATTACGGATGGCTGGGATAGAGGTGATATTCCTATGCTCCATAAAGAGATGACTCGCTTGCAACGCTCTTGCCAACGCCTGATTTGGCTGAATCCATTATTGGATGCGCCTGAATATGAGCCTCTGACACGTGGCGCACAAGCCTTACTGCCTTATGTGGATGACTTTTTGCCGATTACGAATTTGTCCAATTTGGAAGCGATTGTGAATGCCTTACAAGATTTGAAGGCACGCCCAACTGCTGAGCCATATCGCAAGAAATATGTGGTTAATGATTAGGTGAAAATCCAAAGCAATAGCATATTTAAGAGAGGAACAACATGTTAGACATTATCAACATGATGAACCAATGGATAGCTGATAATCGCAAAATCGCATTGGCAACGGTTGTCAAAACGTGGGGGTCTGCACCACGACGCGAAGGCTCAAAGATGGGTATCACCAAAGACATGGCGATGATTGGCTCTGTCAGTGGTGGCTGTGTCGAAGGAGCAGTGGTTGAAGAAGGGGTTGCTGGGCTAAAAGATGGCAAACCGCGCTTGCTCAAATTTGGTGTTGCCGATGATACCGCTTGGGAAGTCGGCTTGACCTGTGGTGGGAGTATCGAAGTTTATGTTGAGCCTCTTGACCAAATATGGTGGGATACTGTTTCCAGTATGGCGCAGAAAGACGAATATGGGATCACCGTCACCTTCTTAGAAGGGGATAACATCGGCGAGAAAGTCTTGTTTGATGGCAAGAGCGATGTGATATACAAAACAGATGGTATCACAGACGCTTTGTTATCCGACATGAAGGCGATTGCTGATTCTGCGACCAAAACGGGTATTATCACGATGAACGAAACTCGTATGATGGTTGATATTCAAGCAGAACGCCCACACCTGATTATCATTGGTGGTGTTCATGTGGCGATTCCACTGCAAGAGATGGCACGACAAGTGGGATTCCGTGTGTCGATTATTGACCCACGCTCTGCTTTTGCATCCGAAGAGCGCTTCCCTGATGTTGCTAATATCATGCACAGCTATCCTGATAAAGCCTTGCCAGAATTGGGGCTAGATCGAAATACCTATCTGGCGGTATTGACCCATGACCCCAAAATTGATGATAAAGCATTGACAACGGCTTTACCTGCGAATATCCCTTATGTTGGGGTTTTGAGTAGTAGCCGAACCCATAAGAAACGGGTTGATCGGTTAAAAGAAGCTGGCATCACGGACGAACAAATCGCCCAAATTCGCACTCCGATTGGGATTGAGATTGGCTCAAGTAACCCAGAAGAAATTGCCTTATGTATTCTGGCAGAAATTGTCGCTGTCCGTAATGGAGTTCGTGATGAAGTTCGGTGATGTGCCTATTGCGGAATCAGTAGGGGCGATATTAGCACACAAGCTCTATGATTCTGGTGGGAGAATGATCTTCAATAAGGGACATGTGATTGTCGAAGCTGATATTGATCGCTTACGTCAGCAGAAGCTCGAAATGATTACGGTCACGCAGTTGAGCGATGCGGATTTACATGAAGACCTTGCGGCAGAACGAATTGGCATTGCGGTTTCGGGCGAAAATGTGAATTGGCGTACCCCTGGGGTGGGTCGTGCAAATTTGACGGCTGGCAAACGAGGTGTCTTGCATGTGAATGTGCCTGCGCTGGAATTGGTCAATAATATTTATGATGGCATCACAATTGCGACTCTGCGCGAATATACACTTGTGAATGAAGGGGACATGGTTGCCTTAGTCAAAGTTGTTCCCTTTGGTGTTCCCTCAGCGCGTGTGGTTGATGTGGAGCAGATTTCGCAATCCACCTCTGCGATTTTACGTGTAAAGCCACTTCAAGAGAAAACCGTTGCGCTCATTATTTCTGGCACAGAATCGACCCGTGACCGTCTGATGAATAGCTTTATTGAGCCTGTCCGTAAACGCATCGAAGGTTGGGGCAGTATCTTGCTTGAGCCTGTTTTTGTGTTGCACAATGTCGATGCTATTGCAGAAGCTATCCGTGACCATGATAAATCAGATATGATTATCGTTGCCAGTATATCGGCAATTATTGATAGGGATGATGTTGTCCCAACTGCATTAACCCAAGCTGGTGGTAGTATTACCTTGCATGGTGTACCTGTTGACCCTGGGACATTGTTAATGATGGGTTATTTGGGAGAGATTCCTGTGGTGGGTGCGCCGGGGTGTATCAAATCACCAAAGACGAATGTGATTGATTGGATATTACCACGCCTGTTAACAGGCGAACGCATTACACGCGCGAATCTTGTCTCGATGGGGCATGGTGGACTTTTACAAGATATTCCTGATAGACCGATGCCACGTAGTATGACGGATACATCATAAGATGGCACGGATAGGCTCGATTATCTTAGCGGCAGGGATGTCGTCACGGATGGGTGATTTTAAAATTTTGCTCCCGTGGACTGATGGTCAGCCTATTTTGCATCATGTGGTTTCTAACTATATTGCGCTTAATATAGACCCAATTATTATTGTGACAGGGCGTGATGCAGACCGTGTTGCCGAAACAGTAGCGGGATTACCTGTTACCTGTGTCTATAACCCTGATTATGAGACAGGTGAAATTTTATCCTCTGTTAAAACAGGATTAGGTGCGATGCCCGATGATGTAGTGGCAACTTTTATCAATCCTGCTGATATGCCTCGTATACCACAATCTATGATTCAAACGATGCAAAAAATGTATGAACCTCAAAAAATAATTGCACCGCGCTATGATAAACAACGTGGTCATCCGATATTGTTGGATAACGCCTACTGGCAGGCGATGTTAGATTTACCTGCCGATGGTGCGCCCCGTGATGTGATTAAAGCCAATCGCCATAATATGATTTTTATTGATACCGATGATGATGGTGTGATTATCGACATTGACACCCCCGAGACCTATCAACGTGAATTAAAGCGTAA
>CAYGTY010000244.1:4410-8711 GCA_964352825.1 uncultured Anaerolineaceae bacterium | reverse complement strand
AGTAGAAATTATCCCTGCAAGGACGGCTATCATCTCGGCAATTACACAGACATCTACCATACCCAACAATGAGCCAATTCCGTAAATGGCAAAACTCGCGCCACCAATTATAATCGCTAGGCTCAGGGGTTTGACCAAGCCAAAGAGGTCATCCTGTAGAGTCAACATTTGTTCGCCAATGAAGATGAAACCACCTGCTGCTAATAACAATCCAGCGATGGATACAAAATTCAGACCCATTTCCCATATCGAGACCGCATCAAAGATACTACGCGAATAAGATTCGACAATTGTCGGCTGATGATACATACGCCAACCGATTAGACGGGTAATGCAAAGCAAGATAATGCCCCAGCGGATGAGGATAATATTTTTTTCGATGTCAATGGAATGATAGTGGTCACGCAATATCAGACGGAAGCTACTGATAATGTAAATCATGGGGAGGAAAATCGCTAAATTAAAGGCGACACCCCCAACAATCGATTCATTAAAGGGGATGCTGATGATATAAGCGAGTGGGTAAACTAACCCGACCAGTGCATACACTAGATAACGCCATTGGCTATGATGCACTTCGCGAAAGCCTTTGCTCACAGCGGATTCATCACCGAGGTCACGCATTGCCATCTGATGGGCAGACACCTCATCATAATCCTGTGATAAATAATCATCGATTGCATCATCATAATGGTCATGGAGTTCTTCCCGAATCATTTCGGCAAGTTCACTATCCAGACCGCGTGTGGATTTATCCAGCCAGCGTTGGAGGTCGGGGTTGGACATGGCTAACTTGCCCCTTCCAAAACAGAGTTGACGGCGCGTGTAAATTCATGCCATTCACCCAGTTCTACTGCCAACATCTCATGCCCTTTATCGGTCAGGCGATAATAACTACGGTCACGTCCATTGACTTTTTCTTTATATTTTTCGACAAGCTCTTGTTTTTCCATCCCATGCAAGGTGGGATAGAGTGTGCCTTCTTTGAAATCAAGAACGCCATTCGTAGTTTCTTTGATATGCTTTGCAATCGCATATCCATGACTCGGTCCACTGCTGAGGTCATGCAAAATTAATAAGGGTAAGCTACCTTTTAAGTTCATATTACTGATTACTCCAATGTATCAAAACTCTATGTATCGTACAACGGGGCATAAATGAATGTCAAGCAATTTTTACGACTTGGCTACATTTCAGAAAATTGACGATAATAGTAGACAGTCAAAATTTAAATTATAGGCTATCTTTAATTCAATTTTCCAATGAAAGGCTAAACTTCATGTCGGCGGGCTATTCAAAGACACCATTGGTTAAAAAGTTAGGTATTAAATCGGGGAATCGCATTGCACTCTTATACGCACCTGATCACTTGCTAGACTTATTAGGTGAACTCCCTGATGATATTACAATCGATACCCAACTTGAAGCTGAAGACTATGATTTTATTCATGCCTTTTATGTCCAACGCGATGATTATGAAGCCGAGTTTGAGATGCTCATGACAGGCATTCATAAACAGGGCATGGTCTGGATTTCGTGGTATAAAAAAGCATCCAAAATGCCAACAGATATAACAGAGGATGTTGTCCGTGATATTGCATTAGAAAAAGGATTAGTCGATGTAAAAGTCGCTGCGATTGATGCACAGTGGTCGGGTCTAAAACTCGTCTACCGCAAAGTAGACCGCTAATATACATAAATACATTGGGACAAAACGATGAAAACGATAATTGTATCCAATCGGGTATGGGAGCTAGATGGGACAGGAGGGATGAGTGCTTATGTCAAGCAGTTTAGCGAATTGCTTCGTAAGAATAACCATGATGTGAGTATTCTGAGTTCATTTGGTGAGCAACGTGAACTGAGTCATGAGGCACATCAGTATTATGAATCTCTCAATATACCACTCATACAAATGACAGACCCACCACAAAATCTCCCGATACATCCTGAATATAGACAACCCTATCGTGAACGCTCTGAAGAAATCGCAAATTATGTCCGTGATGCGGATATTGTATACTTCCAAGATTGGGAAGCAAATGCGTTTCATCTTGTACGCGAAAGACGCTTTATAAATGATGTATACCCCGTTTGTATTAATGTTTTAAACTTTCCTACAATCTGGTTGAAATATTATAATCAGCAACATCTCACTGTACCTGATGACCTGCTATTGAATTATATGGAATCGTATAGTGTCCAGCATAGTGATTATGTTATTTCCCCCAGTCAATTCTTAGTGGACTGGTTACAAGGGCAAGGCTGGCAGTTACCACAAGATAATCGTCTACGGGTTATGGGATACCCGTTTTTATCATCTGAGCACACACAAACGATTCCACCACTATCTGAATTTAATCGAATTGTATTTTTTGGACGATTGGATACGGGTAAAGGCTTTGATTTGTTTGTTGATACTTTACTATCACTCAAGTTATCACAAGAAATTGTATTCCTTGGAATGAAGGGGGTTCATAGCTATGATAACACCGATATTGTGTTTAATATCTTGCGTGAAGCTGGATATACAGTCACACCGATGACAAACTTAAATAGCTCAGAAGCTCAAGCCTATTTAGGTGACCATATCGCAGATACTCTCGTCGTGATGCCAAGCTTACTTGATAATTTCCCCTTTGCAGTGGTTGAAGCCTCGCATATCCGTGGCTTAAATTTCATCTGCTCTAATCATGGTGGTCAGCCTGAAATCATCGGCACAGAGACTGGGCAATTATTTGCACCCAATAAGGTTGACTTCAAGCAAGTTTTGCTGGAGTGGATAGACCGTGGACCGCGCCCTGCTGAGCAACTGGGACGCTATCCTGCCGAAGAAGCCAATCAACGCTGGTTAGATTTCCATGAAGAGATGATTGACCACGCCAAAAGTCGCCAACAACATATCGTCGCTTTACCCGCATTACCCAGTGACAAGCCAATTGTTGACATTTGTATTGCCCATTACAATCATGCCGATTATTTACCCGATATGTTACGCTCACTTGACCATCAAACAATCAAAAATTTTAATGTGATTATTATTGATGATGGGTCAACTGACCCCCGTGCGCTGGATGTTTTTCGGGCTATGCAAAAACGTTATCCACAATGGACATTTATTGAGCAGGATAATCGTTTTGTAGATGCAACGCGGAATAATGCCATCAGGTTAGGAACTGCTGAGTATATCATTTTCTTCGATTCTGATGATGTTGCCGCTCCTAACATGGTGGAACGCTATGTGGAGGCAATTCGATATAGTGGCGATGACTGTGTCTATGCTTATACCTATGAATTTAAAGAACAGATTGATTCTACTGACGAAAAACCACCATCCCCAATCCCATACGAAGTCTATAAACCCTTTGGCGCAGAGCTCATATCGGGGATCTTACATAATACGATCGGCGGGGCTGTTATTATCATTCGTCGAGCTGTATTTGAAGAAATTGGCGGATATACAGAACACTATCAGATAATGTGGGACGACTTTGAACTGCTTATCCGTCTGATTATAAATGGGTATAAATATGATGTCTTGCCAGAGGCACTCTATTATCATCGTGATCTTGACAGTAGTCTAGGTCATAGAGATGATACATATCTGCCAGAAATGCGTTTCTTGAGTGTCTATGAAGACGCGCTAGAGACTATCGGTTTACGTGGCTTGGCGCAAGCATTCCGTAGTTTATATATGCACCAGACCTCGTCATCAAGTTATAATCTCCACTTAAAAGACTTGATGGAGGTAAATGAACAATTCGAAGAGGGGCATGTCTTATCGCGTCGCTATATCAAAAACCTAGAAAGCCAAGTTGAATCCTTACAACAGCAGATTGATGAACAGCATCACCGTATCCATCAGCCGTCCATCAAGGATGTGTTACAGGTGCTCTATCGCTTTCTTATACCGATGTCATTACGCCTACGTCTCCAACAGATACGGCAGTAGTAAACCGAAGCCATAAAATTGCCCAACAGCCACTCTCGCACTAAAATAAGTATCATCAGTGGGTTTGAGTGGAGGATATATAAATGGGTATTGAAGTTATAGTTATCGTTGTCATTATTGTGGCGATTGGATTTGTAGCGTATCGGCAATTGTCACCTAATCCAAGTAAATCATCACCAGCATCACCTGAAACCGAGAAGGACGACGATGTAAAGAAACGAAAAGGGACTATAGAGCAACCCTCAAAACCGCCAGCTGGCAACACAGTATCTCCACCACCGCCAGCACCACCCCAAATTGAAGCCAAAGAAGAAGATTTCTCAACGGGTGGCATGATTGATTTTAGCGA
>CAYGTY010000244.1:0-4310 GCA_964352825.1 uncultured Anaerolineaceae bacterium | reverse complement strand
AAATTGAAGCCAAAGAAGAAGATTTCTCAACGGGTGGCATGATTGATTTTAGCGATGTAGACGAGGATGATGAATTTGTTGAGGTCATCGAAGAACCTGAGCCTATTGTACCTGCTATCGATGATACACAAACGATGAAAGCTGTTTCGCCAGCAGATACTCAAGAAATGAAAGAAATCATTGACCAAGCGCCAGCCGAAATGCTACCTGATGAAGTTATCGATTTTATGGATAAGATTCAACAGGAGAAAGCTGAACTCGACCGTGAGAATGTTGGCATGGTGAACTTTGGTGATGTCGAAGAGGAAGAAGCGGAAGAAGCGGAAGAAGAAATCCGCCTTGATGTAACTTATCCACCACCAAAGCCTTCTAAACCCATAACATCGACTACACCTCCTGCCAGCACGGCTCATTTTTCTGCCTTTTATCCAAAAGAAGCCCAAGTCGAAAACCGCTATGAGGTCGTCATTTATGCTCATGCTGAATCGATGTTAGAGCAAATTACACAAGATGCTGAAAAGTTCAAAACCGAACTTGGTGGTGCTGTACCTCAACCGCGTGTTGCCAAACAATCAAAATCGCTCGCACATGGTAGCAAAATTACAGTCATGCTGGAAAGCGAAGAAATCGAATTTGAGCCTGATACGCTCACCAAAACATGGCATGGCGATTGGACACGTTATAATTTTGAGTTCCGCCCCAAAGCTGAATTTGTGGACGAGACCGCATTTGTCCGCGCCTCCATTATGATACTTGGCTTTGAAATCGCCAAAATCAAATTTGCGCTTGAAATCATTGATGCCCAACCACAAGTCATGGCAATGCGAATGGAAGAAGACGCGCCCAGCAATCCCTTTGCAAAAGCCAAGCTTGAAAGCGCAACAACCACAGGCTACGAGAAAATCTTCATCTCGTATTCGCGCAAAGATAAGCTGGTTGCCGAAGCCTTTAAGGTGATGCAAGAGGCGGCAGGGAATGATGTCTTTTTTGATGTCGATGATATTCGTACAGGTGAAGATTGGCAGGCGGCGATTGCACGCGCGATTGACTCAGCAGATTATTTTCAGTTGTTCTGGTCTGAGCATTCGGCAGGCAGTGAGTGGTGTAGCTATGAGTGGGATTATGCAATTAACTATCGTTGCGAAGACGATAAATGCCGTGAATTCATCCGCCCTGTTTGGTGGTCTGCGCCGATGCCCCCACCCCCTGAGTTATTAGGGCATCTCAATTTCAAAAAGCTCAATCTCGAAGCCTTGATGAAGCTATATGAGGCATAAATCAGTTTACAGAGACTTTACATTTTTGATATATCAAGATAATAGCGAATCCCTAGACTATCGTTAGCAACACACTAACCTCATCGCCTTTCTAGAGACTCCCATTTCAGTAGGCGGTGAGGTTATCCCCTAATCGACCTTCGGACAATATAAACGATTCTATCTAAACAATTTCCCATAGATGATACTATTGCGCCCTGAGTGTGTAATACTATAATGACGATTCATCAAACACAAACGAGGGGAATTAAATGAAAGTCTTGGTGACAGGTGGTGCAGGTTATATTGGTAGTCATGTGGTTGGACTCTTAATTAAAAGTGGACATGAGGTTGTGATTTACGATAACCTTGTAAACGGCAATCGACAGGCGGTTCATAAAGATGCGACCTTGGTTGTTGGCGATTTACATGATATTGATATGCTCCACAAAACCTTTGAAGAACACGATTTTGACGGGATTATGCACTTTGCTTCACAAATCCTTGTGGGGGAGAGTATGGAAAAGCCCTTTAAGTATTTCCGCGACAACATCTACACGATTATCAATGTCCTCGAACAAGCGGCTGAACATGGCGTAAAGCGTTTTATTTTATCATCAACTGCCAATCTCTTTGATGCACCCAATCGCATCCCAATTGACGAAACCGAACCCCTCATTCCGGGGAGTGTGTACGGCGAAACCAAATTTATGGCAGAACGCCTCTTGTTATGGATGGATAAAATCTATGGTATGAAATATTGTTGCCTGCGCTATTTTAATGCTTGTGGCGCACACCCCGATGGACACATCGGCGAAGCCCACGACCCTGAATCCCACCTCATCCCACTGGTTTTACAGGTGGCATTAGGGCAACGTGACGAAATCAAAATTTTCGGGACAGATTATGATACCCCAGATGGTACATGTATCCGTGATTATGTGCATGTTCTTGACCTCGCCAGCGCACATATCCTTGCCTTAGAAGCCCTCGAAACAGGGGATAGCCGTGTTTATAACCTCGGTAGTGGTTCTGGGTATTCCGTCAAAGAAGTGATTGAGACTGCCCGTAAAGTGACAGGACATCCGATTCCTGCCATAGAAGCTGAACGCCGTGCAGGGGACTTGCCGACATTAGTAGCCGATAGCGATAAAATCGGGCGTGAGCTTGGTTGGGAACCGCAATATAATAACTTAGAGCGCATCATCGAAACCGCTTGGAACTGGCACAAAAATCACCCTCATGGTTATGAAGATTAGTGTAACAGTAATGAAAACAGCGTTTCCCTTTGTATCGTATAAAAACAGAGGGAGACCTGTATGACACGATTAGCTGTACTCGCCGATATTCACGGCAACCAACCTGCACTTGATGCGGTCATCGCTGATATGCAAAATTATCAAGTTGACCATGTTGTGGTTGCTGGTGATGTTATCAATTGGGGACCATTCTCACGTCAAGTTCTTGAAACTGTCTATGAAAATCGTTGGGCAGTCATTCGCGGAAATAACGAACTTTATCTGCTAGATTATGAGACCCCACGCGCCCCTGACTATTGGTCTAGCTTCACACTCCCCCCAATTATTCATGAGCAATTAGGGGAACATTGGGTTAATGTCGTTGCGAGTTTACCTGATAGCTTGAGTTTGCGTTTTCGGGATGCACCCCCAATCTATGTTTGTCACGGAATCCCCAATAATCCGTGGCAGTCCATATCGCCTTTAACATCTGTTGATGATATTCGGACAGGGTTACAGGGCGTATCAGAAACAACAGTTATCTGCGCGCATAGTCATATCCCAATGATTCGCAAAGTTGACCAATGGACAATTATTAATTCAGGGTCGGTGGGTGTCCCATTAGATGGTCAATTCACCGCCAGCTATATGATTTTGGATGGTGATAGAACAGGCTGGTCACTTGCAGAATATCGAAGGATTCCATTTGATTACGCTCCACTCTATGCAGAATTTGAGCGACAGAACTTTGTTGAGCGCAACGGTATTCCTGAACAACTGGTAATTGCAGAATTTAAAACAGCGCGACTTCAACTCTATCCATTTGTTATTTGGCAACGGAAAACCTATCCATCGCAATCCCTGACCTATGCGATGTTAGACGAATTTTTGCAATTGGATGATATACGCGCTTATATTCCTCTTGAATATCGGGATTTGGATGGCTCACTTTACCGCGATGATATTTAACCCCTAAACACTAGGGGGACAAACACCCTCAAAGCATGTTAAGCTGATAGTGTTAGGATAAATTGGGGGTGTGTTATGAAACGCAAAAAAGCCAGTAATCTTCATGCAGAGCTCAACTTTATATCATCATTAGAACTCGAACAATCCGCTAATATTATTGCTGGATTGGCGGATACCTATCCTGTGACTCTGACTGAAAAAGGGCATGACCGTATTGATTTTGAGGTCAAATTTAGTCGCGGACGTGTCACGGGACAATTACAACGCTGGCAAGGGACAGATACCCGTGTCACCTGCTCAGGGGATGTTGTGCGTGTCGAGTATACCAATGACCAAAGCCATGATGTTATGCCGACAGTAACAACGATTGGAATTTGCGCTAGCATGATTGTACTGATGGGTACAGGTCAAGTTATTCCTGTTATGTTAGGAGTTGGGGCTATTATGTTATTCGGGATGTACCATAAATCGGATTCTATCACTAAAGAACCTGAAACAATTTTGCTTTTCCGTGAGCGCGATGCTATTTTTCAATACCTGATTGATAGCTTCAAAGCCGATGGCGAAGTTGCGCCTTTGTAGAAAATCCAGAACCAATAAGGATAAGCCATGCCCTCACAATCCGATTTACAGCGACAGCTACGTTTTGCAAGTAACCCCATCGAAAAGCGAGACATTGCCCTTGAGCTATTGGCACAGACAAATAAACGGCAATATCTGGATGAGTGCTTGCGCGCCTTATTGTCCGATAAGGTTAAAGATACACTAGATGATAGTCACCGCCCGATATTACGTGACAAGTGCCTCTACTATTATGACGATGGTAAACGTGATAAAGCAGGGATAT
>CAYGTY010000243.1:0-8717 GCA_964352825.1 uncultured Anaerolineaceae bacterium | reverse complement strand
CGATAAGCTAATGTAATTAGATTGAGGGCAATACTTTATGTCGTGGACAATCTTGCAGGCGATGATACGTCGATTATCAACCCCCACGCGACGTTTAATTTCTTTATACGCAATTCTTGTTGCCTGTTTGACGATCTTACGGATTATGGGTGTGACGGGTGTATGGTGGATCGACTTTGCTAATGTACTCGCGCCATTCTGGTTTATACCAATGGTAATCACATTTCCAATATCCGTTGTGGTTACGCGTCAAACCGCTAAAACACATCCACCGCGTTGGAGTGTTGCATTACAGATTGCCTTAATCGGGATTGGCTTATATTGGTTTGCGTTGCCGACAGTTTATAAACCGATTGTCCCACCAACAAACGAAACCCTCAAAGTGATTACTTACAATGTATTAGGGATTAATGATGACCTCAGTCAAGCAACCGAGTGGCTGATTAATTCAGATGCTGATATTATCTTTTTGCAAGAGACCAGCGAAGGTTATGACCAGCGTCTCGCCAGCTTATATGATGTCTATGCTCATGAGTCACATATTGAAGGCAGTGTCCGTATCTTCTCGCGCTATGAGATGGTATCCCAAGAGATTATCGTGATTGAAGACAACCCAGGGCATCTGGTTTTACGAGTGGTCTTAAATCACAATGGACGACAATTCGCAACTTATGCAACCCACTTTGCTTTGCCACAAGGCACGGTCAAACACTTGCCTCTACCAACGCCTAATTATGGGGTTCAGTTTGCACTCTATTATGATGAAACCCGACGCAATACTCAAATCCGTACACTTTTAGATCTACTCAAAGACGAACCCTTGCCTTATATCCTTGCAGGCGACTTCAATACCAGTGACACATCGCTGATTTATCAGGAGATTGACGCACAGTTGAATGATGCCTTTCGTCAAATTGGGGCTGGGGCAGGACGGACATGGCCTGTCGCGGATGTTATCGGTTTACCCAATATGCTTCCGCCTTTTGTACGGATTGATTATATTTGGCATACTGATGAGTTACGCGCAGTCACTGCACAAGTTGGTGACCCGATTGGCTCTGACCATCTGCCCGTCACAGCTTTACTAGAATGGGTGGACACCGATAGCTAATCTCTGAGGGTGGGATAATTGCAGGCGATTATCTGTGTAATGGCGAGATATATCTTGCCACTACGAATTCCTATCACATTTTATAACTAATATTGCGGCTAGTCGATTACCCTGATTCTAAGGGTTTTCTTGTTTGTGCCTGCTGTCGCTTTGTGGTCTACTAAAAGAGATATAAAAGACTCTATAAAGGATAGCTATGCTCCACTTAACTGTATACCTCTCTGGCGAAATCCATAGCGATTGGCGCGAACAAATTAGGCAAGGCATCGCTGACCATAATCTGCCGATTGATGTTTTAACCCCTGTTGTCACCCATTCCGCGAGTGATAATGTCGGTGTTGAGATATTGGGTGATGAGGACAAAAAATTCTGGTTTGACCATAAAGCCGCCAAGATTAATGGTGTTCGCATCAAAACCGCTATCGAAAAAGCCGATGTTGTTGTGGTCAAATTCGGGGATAAATACCGTCAATGGAATGCCGCTTTTGAGGCAGGATATGCTTCTGCAAAGGGTAAATCAGTAATTACACTACACAGCCCAGATTTAACCCACCCATTGAAAGAGGTTGACGCATCTGCGATTGCCACCACAGAAACACCACAACAAGTGGTCGAAATTTTGAAATATATCAGTACACAAGAGTAAAATTAAAATAATATATCTATTGAATGGAGAAAATATGATGTTTAAACGACTCGCTCATGTCTGCATTGGTGCAGAGAATTTAGCTGAAACAGAAAAATTTTATTGTGAAACGCTCGGGATGGAAAAAGCCTTTGACTTTGTCAAAAACGATAAACCCTATGGCTTTTACGTCAAAGCAGGAGAAATGACCTTTATTGAAGTCTTCATGCAGACCGAAACCGCTAATCTTGACCGCCCGATTATCAAGCATTTTTGCCTCGAAGTTGAAGACATTGATAGTGTGATTGCTACATTGAAATCACGTGGGGTTGAAGTGACACCCAAAAAGCAGGGTGGCGATAAATCAACACAGGCATGGATAACTGACCCAAGTGGAGTCCGTATTGAACTGATGCAATATAACGATGTCAGCTCACAATATACAGGGAATACCGTTATTGTTGATTGGTAGTTGAAGCAAACGTATTTGAATTCTTAACATAAAAGTTTGCCTGATGAACTTTTAAAAGCCTTGATAACCACAGAGAATAAAGGACACAGAGAAAAGCAAGAAGGTAAAATAATAAAACTCAACTTTATACACCTTTTATCCTCTGTGTTCTCGGTGTCTCTGTGGTGAAAATTTGTTATCAGTAATCTTAATCCTGAGGTATCGTTTACATATGCGATTGCTCTAGATTTTAGTTGAATCTGTAAACACTTTTTCAATTTGGATGCGGGTAGATTGTGGGACGAAGCCGAGTTTATCGTTCATCGCAAGCATACCTGCATTCACAGCATCATTGGTTGTGCCAACTGTTTCAAATCCAAGTTCTTGACTCGCCTTCATCGATAACACTTTCATCGCTAGACCAACCCCCATCCGACGGAAATGTGGACGCGTGCCTGTGAAGTCTGTATACACGCGTGTATCACTATATTGAAATACTTGGGTCAACCCAGCATATTTATCCCCTTGCTTGGCGACGATAGATGCCTCACTTAACGAGCTAGAGCTACCAAATACATGATTTTTCCAATGGTCAAAGGAGGGCTTTACTAAAGTCTCATCAATTGGGACATCAAGTTCTAATGACCACTGTAAATCATAGATGTCGCGTAATGTCTCATCGTCAGTAACATCAGATAGAAGTGTAAATGTAAATCCGTCTGCTTCTAATTTATTCAGCAAGTCGTCGTATTGGCTTACTTCAAATGTCGTTAAATCACAGCGTGACTCTATCCGTCGGCTATAATCCACAAAACCACATTTCTGACAAAAAGCCTGTGCGCCCGCGTCAACATCATACCGAAATGATTTGAATATATGGGGTGTCTCAGCTTGCAATGCCTCATTAAGGGTGGCATAGAGTTCTGTACCGATGCTTTGTCGCTGATGGTCAGGATGGACTTGAACGGTGATATTAAACATATGGGGATGATATGTATCTGCCCATTGAATATACCGCGTAAAACCTACAATCTGCTCATCGACCTCTGCCACCAGATAGCCAAGTTTGCAATGGGGCGCAAGGTCAGCATCATGCCGATGGAGTTCGTCTATGGTTAATGGATTTTGTGGTATGGCACGTATACTGATGTCGGCAATGATAGGGTAATCTGCGGAAGATGCTAATCGTATCATATTGTTTTATCCAAATCGTGATAATAAACCCAGTAACGCCGTGTTAGCACACCCCGTCGATTATTGATTCTGTCTTTGAGGACACCGCCATTGGCTTCGATAATCTTCTGTGAGCCGATGTTGTTATCATCACAGGTAATCAAAATATCGGTGATACCCCGTCGCCGTGCTTCCAATAAGCCTAATTTACAGATGAGCTTGCCGTAACCATTTCTCCGTAAGCTAGGGCGGATTTTATAGCCGATATGCCCTCCAAAGCGTTTGAGTGCATCCGTCAGATGGTGACGTAATTCAAGGTCACCTGCGTAGGTATCCCCATTCACAATCAACCAGTAATTGCTTGTAGGGACATCCCCAGCCAAGGGTTCAGTTTCGGCAGATTGCAAGGCTTCTAAATATTCTGGGAAGCGTTCTTCTAGGATATGTGGATTCCATGAAACACCCAAATTTTCGCGGATATATTCGTATGTACCTTCAATAAAACTGTCTTTAAACTGTAGGGATGGTCGAATGAGGAAGGGGGGTAAAGTTGTCATTACATATCATCTATTATCCAATATAGACTTGCATTGTAGCAAATATATGATTGAATTACGATGGATTAGAATCCGACCTAAGAGCAACTTTTTTTGCTTGGACTATCGCAATTCCAATACAAATACCGTAGACTTAGATGTATAAGTGATTCATTGTGTAGGATAAATAGCAGACTCATGCCTAAGAATAAAATTTTAGTGATTGATGATAATGACGAAATGCGCGATATGCTACATGCCCTCTTATCGATTAAGGGGTACACTGTAGAAACATCGGAGACGGGTGTAGGGGTTCAAGCTAAACTAAGTGAAGTTGAGCCTGACCTCATCATTTGTGATATTGCGATGCCAGAAAAAGATGGGTTTGGTGTGTTAGAAGATGTACGCGCCAGTGAAACTCATGCAGAACTCCCTTTCGTCTTTCTCACGGCATCCATGTTACAGTCCGAAGAAGAAAAGATCGTTAGCACCAGTGCCAATGGCTATTTGATGAAGCCCTATGAAAGCAAGAAATTATTCGAATTATTGGATAAACTCTTATCTGATGATGAAAGTTAAACAAATACCCGATATTATGCTTCCGACTATGTAAAATAATGTCACCATTTACTAGAGTGGATAGGTGTGAAGCATACCTCTATTTGATATTTTCCCACAACTCTATACAGTTAATTCCATCGCTATATGAAGGATACCCATGACAAACCAACCCACATCAGACTATCGTTTTCTGAAAGCCTGCCGACGCGAAGACGTTGATGCAACACCGATTTGGCTTATGCGTCAAGCAGGGCGTTATATGACCGAATACCGCACCCTACGCCAAACTTATGGCATTCTCGATATTATCAAAACACCCGAACTTGCGCTTGAAGTTACGATGCAACCGATTAATGCCTTTGACCTTGATGCAGCCATTATCTTTGCTGATATTTTGCCACCCTTAGAAGGGATGGGACTCAGCCTCGAATTTGTTAAAGGTGAAGGTCCTGTGATTCATAACCCGATTCGTAGCGCGCAAGATGTTGAAAAATTAGTTACCCCCGACCCACGCGAAAGCCTTTGGTTTACCTTAGATGCGATTCGCCTCACACGGGCAGAATTAGATACACGGGGCATCCCTTTGATTGGCTTCAGTGGCGCACCCTTTACCCTTGCTAGCTATGCGATTGAAGGGGGCAGTAGTAAAAATAAAGTCCACCTCAAAAGCATGATGTATAGCGATAAAGACGCATGGCATCAGCTTATGACCAAGTTTGCGATTGTTGCAGGGGATTATTTGCTCGCTCAAGCCGAAGCAGGGGCACAAGTTCTCCAATTATTTGATAGCTGGGTCGGTGAATTAAGCCCCGATGATTATCGTCAATATGTTCAACCCTATAGCCGTCAAGCACTCGATATTGCTAAAGGAGCAGGTGTCCCACTGATTCACTTTGGGACAAACACCAATGGGATGTTAGAAGATATTCGTGATGCAGGTGGTGATGTCATCGGTGTTGATTGGCGGATTGATATTGATATTGCCGCGAAACGCTTGGGTGATAGTGTTGCTGTACAAGGTAATCTTGACCCTGTCTCGCTCTATGCACCTTGGGATGAGGTTAAAGTCCATGCACAAAAAATCCTTGACCGCATGGATGGACGCGCTGGGCATATCTTTAATCTTGGACATGGTATTTTGCCGACAACCCCTGTTGATAACGTCAAGCGATTGGTCGATTTTGTCCATGAATACAGCCAATAAAAAACGAGTTGTTATTATTGGAGCAGGCATTGCTGGGCTAAGTTCGGCATGGTTTTTAGAACAATCAGGCGCACAGGTGACGATACTAGAAGGACGGGATAGCCTCGGCGGTAAAGTCCAATCGCAAATCTTAGAAACACCCTCAGGGGATGCCATTATCGAGACAGGACCTGATGGATTCCTCACGCGCAAACCTTGGGCGTATCAATTGGCAAAAGATATTGGCTTAGATGATGAGCTGGTCCCCGTTAACGACACACCTGAGCGCATCTATATCCTGACCAAACAAGGATTGCAGGGGATGCCTGATGGTCTGTATTTGCTTGTTCCAACGGACTTAGACACCTTTCGCAAATCAGATTTGTTCTCACTTGGTGGCAAACTACGGATGGCAGTTGAGCAATATATCCCACCGAAAACGGATGATGAAGACGAATCCCTTGCAGATTTCATCACGCGTCGCTTAGGTGCAGAGGCTCTTGATAAACTCGGTGAACCCTTATTAGCAGGGGTCTTTAATGCTGACCCTGATAAGCAGAGTATCCTCGCGACTTTCCCAAATTTCCGCAAATTAGAACGCGAATATGGTAGCCTCATCAAAGGGATGCAAGCTGTTCAAGCCCGTCAGAAACCCTCAACACAACCGACATTAGTGTCCTTCAAACAAGGGATGGGATACTTCACAAAAGCTCTTGCTGAAAAACTGATCTGTGACATCCGTCTAAATACGCCTGTTCAAGCGATTCGTAAAACAGATAAAGGTTATATGGTTTCAATTGATGATGAGACCCTCTATGCAGATGATGTAATTGTCGCGACACAAGCCGATACCGCATCAAACCTATTACACTCGGTTGCCCCTGCCACCAGTAAACACTTATCACGAATTCGCTATTCGGGGATTGCCAGTGTGACCTTGGCCTATCGTCGGGCTGATGTTGCTCACCCACTAGATGCCTATGGGGTTGTTGTGCCGTCGAGTGTTGGTGTAGAGATTGATGGCATTCAATTTGCCAGTAGCAAATGGGATTATCGCGCGCCTGATGATATTGCCTTGATTCGCGCATTTTTTGGTGGTCCGCAGACCCGTCATATGCTTGACCATGACGACGAAACCGCACTGGCTATCGTCAAACAGGAATTAGCGAGGATGTTAGGTGTCACTGGTGAACCGCTCAATCACCGTTTACTACGCTGGGAACAAGGGTATCCACAATATGATGTCGGACATCTGGACTTAGTCGCAGAGATTGAAGCCTCATTACCTGATGGTATCCACCTAGCAGGCAATGCTTATGCTGGGGTCGGTGTCCCTGATACCGTGCATTATAGTCAGCAAGTCGCTGATAAAATTATGCAGCCTAGCGAGCAGACTTAATCAAATCGGCTGCTTTTTCGGCAATCATAATCACGGGTGCGTTAGTGTTACCACTGGTCACACTTGGCATGATGGAGGCATCCACCACCCGTAATCCCTCAACACCAATCACACGTAAATCGGGGTCAACCACTGCCATCTCATCTGTTCCCATCTTACATGTGCCAACAGGATGATAAAG
Source organism: uncultured Anaerolineaceae bacterium (assembly GCA_964352825.1). Lineage (GTDB taxonomy): Bacteria > Chloroflexota > Anaerolineae > Aggregatilineales > Phototrophicaceae > UBA6055. Next base: position 1,497 of record CAYGTY010000243.1, on the reverse strand, counting down.
GCTCTCTGAAAAACTGCGAATAAAGTCGCGCCAGTCATCATCGGTTTGCGGTTTTTCTTCTGGGCGAACCCGACCCCCACGATAGAGTTTAAATGCTTCGTTTGTCGCAATGTCATCTGCAAATTTTGTGGACTTGAGTAAGACCTCCATATCACGGTCATCACTCAAATAATTAGGGTTAATCGCAGGATGCGCCATTGGGTCAGCAGACCTTAAGGTAATTTCGCCAACACTATAAGGGTTGAGTACCAATCCACCAACAGCATACCCATGCCCCGAAACCTCGGTTTGTCCGTGGTCAAGATAGTGAATCGGTCCAAAATGAAATTGGACATCGGGTTTGGGTAAATCGGGTGAACTGTGCCAGAATAAGCCCCCCTCACCGACATTCGATGTCAATAATCCTTTGCGTAAAAATAGATATTTGAAGATATTGGTGATGCTATTGGCACTTGCGAGACTAACGGCTTTTGTTGAGTGATGGACAACACCGCAAACAATGTGGTCTTGTAGATTTTGACCGACCCCTTTTACATCAGCGACAAGCTCAATGCCATGTGTTTTGAGGTGCTCGCCATTGCCAATCCCTGACAGCATCAAGAGTTGAGGCGAATTGACAGCACCGCCACATAAAATAATTTCAGCTTCACACATTAGGGTTTTGGTCTGCCCACCTTGCACATATTCAACACCGATTGTGCGCTTCCCATCAAACAAAATACGGGTGACATGGGCTTCGGTTTCGACCGTCAGATTCGGGCGGTTGAGTGAAGGTTTGATATAAGCAGCGGCGGTACTGTGACGTTGACCGTTTTTCTGGGTGACTTGATAATAGCCAACTCCATCTTGTTCATCGCCATCCCCATTAAAATCATCAGTTGCTGGGATTCCCAAGTTTTGAGCGGCGCGGACAAAGGCTTGGGTGAGTTCATTCGGTTCGATTTGGTCAGCAACATTAAGTGGACCACCTGTTCCGTACCATTGTGATGCGCCCCGTTCTTGATTTTCTGATTTTTTGAAATAAGGGAGAACATCATCCCAGCCCCAACCCACAGCTCCTTTATCTTGCCATGAATCATAATCCATGCGATGACCACGAATATAAATCATGGCATTAATCGCACTACTGCCACCCAGCACTTTACCACGCGGCCAATATAAATTGCGGTTATAGAGACAGGCTTGGCTTTCGGTTTCATATGCCCAATCAATCTCAGATTTGAAGGCTTGTGAGTAGGCGGCTGGAATGTGGATTTCTCGTTTTTTATCGGGTTGTCCTGCTTCTAATAGCACCACGCTGATATTGGCATCTTCGCTTAAGCGGTTTGCCAAGACACACCCTGCACTCCCGCCACCAATAATCACATAATCCACCATGAGATTTCTTCCATTTCTTTAGCCATCATATAAATTGTATTGTACCGTAAGCTGAAAAACTGTGGGTATTCCTAATCAGACTGTGACAGCTTGGTAACGGAATTCAAATGGAGATTTTAG
>CAYGTY010000242.1:0-8723 GCA_964352825.1 uncultured Anaerolineaceae bacterium | reverse complement strand
GAAGAAGAAGAGATGCAAATGAAACGCATCCAACGTGAAGGCGAAGAAGAAGAAATGATGGCGAAACGCATCCAACGGGGTGGCGGTAAAGAAGGTTTTGATGTCGATAGTAACATCGAAGACCGTATCGAAAGCCGTCGTGGTGGTGGTACACCAATGGATGATAACACACTGCAAAACATGGAAGGCGCATTTGGTGCCGACTTCAGCAACGTCCGCATCCATACCGATAGTGAAGCCGCTGACCTCAGTAACTCGGTTCAAGCGCGTGCCTTTACAACAGGCTCAGACATCTACTTCAACGAGGGTGAATCCCCTCAAAATCAAGAGCTACTCGCGCATGAGTTGACCCACACCATCCAACAAGGTGCAGTCGCTCAAACCAAACGCAAAGAAAAAGAGAGCGAATAAGTCGCTAAAACACTGTAAAACTTCTCAAAGCCGTCAGACATAATCTGGCGGTTTTTGTTTCTATATTCTACCTAACCTGAAAATATTATATATCTAAATTAGAACAGTGGATTCAATCCTTTTGTGGTTGGATTCAAAACACCCCTCCGCCCCTCCGTATCTCTGCCCTCTGCGTTAAATTATCACAAAACCTATCATATTATATCTTGATTCTCGTCACCTACTCATTTTATCAGGCGAATTTAGGTGAAATGTCATCGCAAACAGGGTAAGATTATAAGCATATATTGACTTGTCATAGAAGGATACAAACATGAGTTATAGTCAGCGTTTAAAACAATTCCAAGAAATCTTAGGGCAACATGCCGATGTCGCATTTTTCCCGATGTCATCCGATTTACAATATCTTACAGGTGTTCCGCGCGATGTCCCTAACTATGGGCATAACATTCACCCCGGAGACTGGCTAGAAGGTGCGTGGATTACACCCAATCACGACCCCGTGCTACCTCTCCCCCGCATGACAGCCGAGTTTGGCGGTCTAGACAAATTAGAGGGCATCGACATTCGCGTATTAGGCGATTGGGATATTCCATCAGAAATGGTCAAGAAAATCCTAGATGGCTTTAACTTGCCAGATAATCCACGTATCGCCATCAGCGACTTCACACGGGGCGAGACCATCTCTAATTTACAACCGATTGTCCCAAATGCAACTTATCTCTCCGCCACTGACCTACTACGCCCAATGCGTGCCATTAAATCTCAAGCAGATATTGATGAGATGAAAGAAGCAGGTCGCATCACCGAAGCCGCCTTTGCTGATACCATCAAAAATCTCAAACTGGGGATGACTGAACTTGAAGTTGTCGAAGAAGTGAATTTCCAACTCCGCCGTCATGGCTCACTCGGACAATCTTTCACCACATCGCTATACAACTCAGGACCGAACCATCCTCTGCTCTTTGGGCAACGAATGGAAACATGGAAGCGTAAACTGACTCCGCCAGTGTCGATTCTCTTTGATTTTGGCGCAATCTATAAAGGCTGGTGTTATGACTTTGGTCGTACCGTATTCTTTGGTGAGCCAACCGACGAAGCAATCAAGGTCTATAACCTCGTCATGGAATCACAAGCCGCAGGTGTTGCTGCTCTCAAATCAGGGCAAGCCACCACCACCGATGCTGATACTGCCGCCCGTAAAGTGATTGAAGATGGTGGTTATGGCGAAGAATTTCGTCATCGCCTCGGGCATGGTATCGGGATGGATGTCCACGAACCCCCATTCTTGACCAAAGGTGACGAAACCCCACTCGAAGAAGGTATGTTATTTACCATCGAACCCAGCATCACACAATTTAATACCTTCTCAGCCCGTGTCGAAGATATTGTCGTCGCTCGTCCTGATGGTGGTGAAAAATTGACCAATGGTTGGCAAGAATTGATTGTCATTTCCTAGATTTAGACAGTCATATCAGCATTTTCTATCGACCATCTTTATGCCCTTCTTCAATGCTTTGGGGAAGGGCTAGGGATGGGGTTAGAACGAAAGGTAAATCTCAATGCCATCTTATCGCGGGCAATTCAAAATTGACAGAATCGATGTCGCTATCTTACGCGAATTACAAACCAACAGCCGTATCACAAATACTAAAATTGGACAAATAATCGGTTTATCACAACCTGCTGTTTATACGCGTGTGAGCCGACTCGAAAGCCTCGGTATTATCCAAACTTATACCGCCCTGCTCGACCAAGTGGCACTCGGTTATGAACTCACCTGTATCATCATGGTCACAATGCAAGTCCACTCTTACGAAATATTTGAACAATTCCAACATCATGTTAATGCTATTCCAGAAGTGCTTGAATGTTATCATCTCACAGGGCAATATGATTATATTATGAAGGTTATTGTCCGAGATCGACACCAGCTAGAAAACCTTGTCCTGCGCGACTTTTCCAAAATTCAAGGCATCCAACATATCCAAACACACATCGTCATGCGGAATGTCAAAGAGTCTGCTCCGATTGATGTTCATGAGATTGAGGCGTATTAGGCAATTAAACATCCAAAATATAACGTTGTGCTGGCGTTAATCTTGCGATGGTACCTTGGCTCAAGTGGGCTTTTTGGTCAAGTTGTTGAGGCTGATGCCGACGACAAAAATAAGAATGTAGAGCATAACGTGGAGATGGTGTATGGTTGATAGTGCCACCATGCCATAGATGCGAGTTAAAGATGATAACTGTTCCAGCAGGCGCAATCAATTGAACTTCGTCAGGATGTGTTGCTTTGGGATCTGTTAGAACATCTTTGGGATGTTGTCCACTCCGATGGGTACGGGGTACAACGCGTGTCGCACCATTTTCTTGAGTGAAATCTACTAAAAGCCAAATTGAATTACAGACTTGAAAATCATTAGGCGCAACCGCTTCTCCCCAATCCGCATGAAGTGCCTGTAAACCTTGTCCTGTTAAGGATGCGCGACTATTAAGAGACGACAATTTAAAGTCACTTTGCAACACATGATTCATAGCTGCTAAAACACGCGGATGACTATAACAAATATCGAACATCGGATCTTTATCAATCAGATTTGAAAGCCGATTTGTCCCTGCTTCTTGATGGACTTCTGTTCCTGCAGCTTCACCTTCTGCAATAGTGATTTCATCAAGTCGTTGACGAAACAATGAAATTTGCTCAGTTGATAAGATATTATAAAGTGGCAAATAACCTTCTTCATCAAGATGTTGAATTTCTTCATGTGTGAGTGTTGTATCGTTGACACCAAACTCTATAAGTGCATCGCGTATGTTCATAAGTTTCCCCCATTGAAGCTTAAATTACGTCTGGCTCAATACCATACTTAATCATGTAGCTGTTTCGTAGATTCACGTTCAACGAGTTCGGTTGACAGTGTAATGCGTCTAGCAGTATGCTCAGAATTACCCATTTGTTCCAACAATAACTTGACGGCAACCCGCCCCATTTGTCGTAGCGATTGGCGGACTGTGGTTAGCTTCGGATAGGTGATCACTGACTGTGGAATATCATCAAATCCGATAATAGAGATGTCTTCAGGGATACTTAGTCCATGATCACGAACCGCTTCCATTGCACCCAATGCCGTTAGGTCGCTGGCAGCAAAGATTGCAGTTGGGGGGTCATCCAAAGTAACTAACTGGCTACCACATTCATATCCCAAAGTCTGATAAAAGTTGCCATACACAATATACTCATCACGAATCGCAATATTGTTATCTGACAATGCTGTTTTATAGCCATCCAATCGGTCAGTCGCACTACTCAGTCCTTCTAAACCCGTGATATGTGCAATTTTACGATGCCCAAGTTGGATAAGATATGTAGTTGCATCATATGCACCCTGCCAGTTGGTTGAATCGACTACATTACTTTTGTTGGTCGGGTCGGACTGGTCAACGAGTACGTATGGGAAATTTTGATTCTGTAGCACTTGGAGATATTTAATTGGGGTCAATGGAACGATGAGTACCAAACCATCCGTCATACCATTGTAGATTGATTTAACGTAGGCTTCTTCTCTATCTTGATAACGACGGGTCGTATAGAGCATCATATTATAATTCGCCCGAAATAATTCTTCGTCCGCCCCACTGACAATCTCAGCAATATACCCATTATCAAGATTGGGGACGAGTAACCCGACTACATTCGTTTTCCCACCTGCCAAACTCCGCGCTTGCATATTGGCAACATAACCCAAGCGGTCAGCAGCTTCTAACACACGCTGACGGGTGCTTTCTTTCACATGTTCAAAGCCATTTAATACGCGCGATACCGTCGAATAGGATACACCCGATTCTCTTGCTACATCGACGATTGTAATGCTTCCACTTTTTTTACGAGATTGATTATCTGTCATGAAGTCAGTCTTTGCTCATCTATCATTTGCAGTTAATTTTAAGCTGAGTTGATTGTATCTTAAACCGCATATAGCCAATCTTTGAGTCGAGGACGTGCGTTATAAACTAAGAATCCGAGTGTTGCCAAAGAAAAGTTCGTAACAATAATCACCGTGCTGGTCATTGTAATCCCAAGTCGGTCAAGTAATAATAGAGACATTGGCAATAGAAAAAGGCTAATCATCACACTGAGGACAAGCCTAGAAATGGTGTTAATCGTCTCGCGGTCAAAGAGTGCATATGTCCAAAACAAGCCACTATAAAATAAAAAAATAATCACACTCAACGCACTTGTAATCGGTTGAATAATCGGTACATTATCGCGCACCAAAAACATAATACCTGATGCAACGACGAGCGTAATATAATTTGCAGTCACTGTCCGCACATCCGATGGCGGGTCGAGGTAGTCGTCAAATTCTTCTTCACTAAACTGCCATAGCACAGCTAAATTCACCGCACCCAACAATACTGCCAATACTGCCAAGCCTTCAATAGCAAGCACTTCGATTAAATCTCTTGCCAGCAAAAACAGCAAAATTTCACCAACGATTAGAAAGATAAAGACAATAAATCGCCAATTGGCAGAGGGGATATAATTGGGGTCGTAAACACGATCATCCATTTGAGATTTAACCACGGTTGAAGCAACACCCAATACCAATGTAAGAGCTATTAAGCCATTGATACGGTCGTTTTCCAAGATATCAAATTCAACTTCAAAAAACATCACAAGTAACGTAAACACAAGCACAGTATAAAATGTACCATGCAAGAAGGAGCGCACATTGAGTTTGTTTTGAACTTCATTACGAAGCTGTTCCTGTAAACCCATGTCACTATCTTCATTACTCAAATTCAAGTCAACCGCATCAAGTGAATCAAGCTCGGAGTCTAATTCAAAAGTAATCATCGGATTGTCAAATTGCATAGGAATTGTCCTCTTATTGTGCTGTGATGCTAGGGATTAACGATACGTTCATAGAGACTGTAGACATCACTTTGCCGAACAATACGATAATCAGGCAGATTGCGCCCTGTCATACTAATGCGGAATTGTGCTTGGGTGCAATCAGGAACATCGCCATGTGCCGGTGGGACATACCATTGGAAGACGGGATCCCAATATGTACAGATTTGTTTCGGATACGCCAATAATACAGTTGTGATCATTGCATCAGCTTCGATATAAATACTCGATTCAGGGTTCTCGGATAAGACCTGATTTGCCCTTTTTGCAAGCTGCAACTCCCCATTGTTGAGTCGTTGCCACGGGGGCGTTGTTAACATGGTCGCAATCCCAAAGGTGATTAAAACGGAGATAAGACCCATCCGTATCAATCGCCCTGTTCGTGTAAATAATATCGAGACATAAACAGCCGAAATCAATAATAGCAAAAGATAAAGGTAACTCTGCATCCGATTCGGTGATAATTCGACTCGCGGAGAAACATTAAGCATCAACAATAAGATACAAGCGAGCATCACCAATAGATGAAGATGTTTTTTCCAAGATTTCAAGATAATTGCCACAGTCCCCAATATCCCAAAAATAGACACTGGATACCCGACTAGCTCCAAAAAAGTATTAACAGTTGGCTTCAAGTTTTCACTTGCTGTATATTGTCCCCACAGCGAATTATCCCCAAATAAAAATAAAGTTTTTGCCACAATATCAAGCAGCTCACCAAACATGGGAATCATCAAAATTAAGGTCACTAAAATGGTTATAAAGGTAACCTCGATTTTACGTGGGTCTTCGTTAAACAAGAAACTCAGCGTATAACCCAATAAAATAACGCCATTGAAGATAATAGATGTGGGTTCATATATTGTATTTGCTAGCAGAGATGCCGAGACAATCACCATAAATATTACGCGCCCTGTTTCACGATATTTCTCAAATCCCCATATCATCAGCAAGAAAAATAGCAGGACAACATTTTGAGGGATAAGAAATGGCGACTGAAAGACAAAGTAAGGCGATGTATAGACCAATATACCTGTTACAAGTGCATACTGTACCTTGCGTGTCATTGCAATCACAATCATCATGATAAGCAAAGTATAGAGTACCTGTAGGGCGATGACACCAAATTGGAAGATTAAGTGGCTATCAAGCAGACCACCTTCCACAACAGCATATATAGATGTCCGCATGAGTGATGTGTGAGCAGTGACCAAATCCCCACTTTGGATAGCGACACGTTGATTTAACAAACGGTCGGGTTCTCCGAAATCGGTGAAGAATTTTTGTACATAAGGTCGTAAGCCTGATAAATCATCTTGTTGAACAACCAGTGCAAACAAAAATCCACCAAATAAGGTAATGGTCAATAATATCGCAAGGGTTTGCGAACGATTAACAACTTTCATTAATCTTCGCTCGCTTCTGTTGTAGGGGATACACCTGCGGGACAACCTCGATTACCTGCCAAACCTGTATCCGATTCACAAGCATCATTCGGGTACAGTACACCATCACCATCAACATCTAAGTAAGATGCTAGGCAAGTTGCTGATAAGTCATCCCCTTGTAACGTCACCACCGTATTATAGTAAGCCTTAATTTGTTCATAATCAGGCTCAGTGATCATCAAGACCTCACCTGTTTCAGCATCCAGTATATACTCTTGCCCGATGACCATTTCTGTAGGACGTTGGTTTTCTGGGGTGCGGAAGTTACAAGATGTAGAGTCTCCTGTATAACAAGAGAGGCTGAGTGTTGGGACATCAAACAACGTATTCTCACCAGCAGCCAAGTGGCGCACAGATAAACACTCTGTACGGCGTGTATTTAAGCGAAAATCCAAATCAGGAATAAATTGTACACGGAAGCCACCACTAGAGAATTCGCCTGCATTGACAAATATGTCGCTCCCTGTATCGATAGACATGGTTACACTTTCAGGAGCTTGGTTCTGTACTTCTAATATTTCTACAACAGAGTTTGATTGCATAAATACACTAGCAGGTAAGAAGCTATCAGGTAATACTTGGATATTGAGCCCATCTATTTTCAGATAATTGACATCGTTATACGAGAAGCTACGCCGTAAAAATAAGGGGACAGATAAGGCATTATCGGCGTTTGGCTCAGCAAAGAACTGTATACCAATTTGATTGGCTGATGTACGGGTTGGCTCAGGTGTGATGGCTTCAACGTTTTCAATAGCATTCAATAATGGATTAGAAGCATCAGGATTGTTCCGCCCACGTTGCGATGTCGCAAATTGAATGAAGAAGACAACAGCAATCAACAATAAGGCAATCGCAATCGCCCCTAAGGCAAAGCGTTGTTGCCAAGAGATTTCTGCACTCGCGCGTACAGGGCGACGTAATCGCGACGGAATCAAGACGATTGACATACACAAGTTATCATCAGGTCGGCGTTGTGTTGCATATCTAAATAACGCACGTACAATCCGTTCAGGGTCATCATCCATACCGTGACGCAATATCTCGTCTTTATGAACGTAAGGGCGACGATTGCCCTGCCCAACACGGAAGATACCATCCGATGCAACAAATAAGGTATCCCCTTCTAATAATTTCATCCCAACTTTACCAATATTAAAGGCACGCCGACTATTGACGAAGTTATTGCCCTTCTCAGCATAAAATCCAATATCAACTTGAATATCGGGATTCACACCAATCACACGCGTGGGATACTCTGCATTAGCAAGGCGACGAGCTTCTTGTACGGACATTTGTCCAGCATAAATATATTCGTTGGCAAGGATATGATCGATATTCAAACGTACCAATTGTCCATCACGAATCATACAAATATAGCTATCACCGACACTTGCACCATACATCCGCCCATTAGGGGCAGTCGGGTCACTTAAATCAATCGCTATCATCGCAACTGTGCTTGTACCTTCACCGCGCAATTCACTATAAACAAGCTCATTAGCACTAGTTACGGCTTCGATGAGCAAACGGGGAATATTTGTTTCATTGCTAATTTCAATATGGTCAATTACAGAACGTGCTGTCAGACGTGCCGCCATCTCACCAGCTTCACCCCCACCTGCACCATCACATGCGATTGCAATATATAAGTTTAGCCCAGTGGGAGTTTTGATATATTCGTGAACCGCATAATCTTCTTGTCGTTCACGGTTACCAGTTTCTCGCGCCGAAAACGCCATTAAATCGACCATGTTATTGTCCCATCAACGTGGATAAGTATTGCCATTTAATTATGACCGATACTGGCAAAATGTGCCATAGAATATTCATTGAGTCCATGATTTCTAAACCGAAGAATCATATCATTAAGCATTATAACGCATTTTGGACATGGGGGCATTGATTTTACAAAATAAAGCGAAATTAGGGTGAGCGATCTACCC
>CAYGTY010000241.1:0-8751 GCA_964352825.1 uncultured Anaerolineaceae bacterium | reverse complement strand
TACCGACCCTACGAATATTGAGGGCTGCTGTAGGGCTGACGAGCTGTCCATCCGAAAAATATTCTAACAATATCTTCGTCAATAAGGTAAAGCTAATGGTTGATAGAGCATTCTATGAACGACTCCCCCAAAAGCGAATGGCGGCTGGTTGTATTTTTGTGAATAGCAACGGTGATGTTTTATTGGTTAAACCCACATATAAAGAAGGTTGGGAAATACCGGGCGGTGTTGTTGAAGATGATGAATCTCCGAAAACGTGTTGTGAGCGCGAAGTTTTAGAGGAAATCGGATTAGAAATCACAGTCAAGCGATTGCTAGTGGTTGATTACAACTCTTATCCTCAAGAGCCTCATAAAACCGAAGCATTAATGTTCCTTTTTGACGGCGGTTTACTTTCAGATAAAGACCTCTCAATGATTCAGTTGTGCGACGATGAGCTAAGCCAATGGGAATTTTTCTCTGTCGATAATCTGCCTCAAGATATGAACCTTGGTCTACGAAATCGCATCATCCAAGCTGTGGCACAGAAGAGCAATCCATGTGCGGCTTATCTGGAAAATCAACAGAGACTTTAAGCCTCACGAGCACCTTAAATTTAATAGTCGAATCATGAGTTGTATAGCAGATTCTATTATCATTCAGATACATTTTAGGATGGACAAGGCAATCCGTTGCCCCTACAAGGTTTTGTAGGGCTGGCGACCTGTCCCAGCCGTCAATTTATTTCGAGACTTTACATTGAATCTTACTTTGTCCAGAATGGTGAACTGAGATATTTATAGGCATTATCAGGGAATAGAGTAACGACTGTCCCTGCTTCACCCCGTTTGGCTAAATCTTCAGCGACACGTAATGAGCCAACCATTGCCGCCGCCGCGCTGATACCCACCAGATAGCCTTCTTCACGGGCAAGACGACGCGCCATCTCATGCGAATCTTCTGTACGAATCCCTAATTTTTGGTCAGCAAAAGCATCATCATATATACCGGGGACAATGGCTGTTTCCATATGTTTGAGTCCCTCTAAACCATGGAAGGGTGAGTCAGGTTCGATGGCGATAATCTGTACATCTGCGTTATAGTCTTTCAAACGGCGACCAGTCCCCATTAATGTGCCACTTGTTCCCAAGCCAGCAACAAAGTGTGTGATTGCACCCTGTGTCTGATTCCAGATTTCGATGCCTGTGCTGTAATAGTGGGCTTGCCAATTGGCTGGATTATTATATTGATTAGCATAGAAGTAACGGTCAGGTTCAGCTTTGGCTAATGCGCGTACGGCTTCAATTGCTCCATCAGAACCTTCCAGTGGGTCTGTAAATTCGAGGTCTACACCATAGGCTCGCAAAATTGCAATGCGTTCTGCACTGGCATTTTCGGGCAAAAATAACTTCACTTGATAGCCCTTTGCCGCACCAATCATGGCATAAGCAATCCCTGTATTCCCACTGGTGCTATCCATAATCACTTTATCGTGGGTGAGGCTTCCGTCACGTTCTGCTGTACGAATGATATTATAAGCGGCGCGGTCTTTGACACTACCACCGGGGTTCATCCACTCGGCTTTGGCAAGGATGCGGACATTCTCAGGTAGGTGTTGTGTGACCCGTCGGAAAGATAGTAGGGGAGTATTGCCGATTTGTTGCTCAATATCAATCGATTGTATTGCGGTTTGCTCATTTATATTCAGTTCAAAGTTTCGTAATGCTGTCATATGCCCTCTGTGTTTATGCCTATGGTTTGCCTGAGTCATCTAACAAAAAAAGCCAACTGACAAATAAAAAAGCGTGTGCTTCGCTTCCCGCAAATTGGGAGCTAACATCGCTTGTTCGCCAGTTGACTTTGTAAAAGTCGTTTTTATGTTTTGTGGCTGCTATCTTAAGCGGTTAACGTCCCATCTTATGACAACAACAACAACAAATTGCTTTAAACATCTGGTTCTCCAGAATGATTTTATTGATCTATGTGGAGCATAAACCAAAGTTACTACTCTGTCAACTTATGCTCTACTATGTAAGATGCGTTTCTGAGGAACTTTCTTACATAGAGGGTTTAATACTCATCAGAAACTTAGCTTGAATAGTACGTTTGTCCCACAAACCATCGTACTATATCAAGCGATCGCAACTTCCCTTAAAGTCAATATCACGTTATATAGAATTTGTATTTTTGGAGATTCTACTGTGAAGTTTCGTATTGGTTTTATTGTTATTTTTTTGGTGAGCATGTGGAGTGTGACCTTAACGCAAGGACAGGATGGACGGCAAGTTTGGTCATTTTATATGGGCTTTTGGGCAGGTGGGCAAAGCTGGGATTGGCAAGCTGATGTCCTAGAGGATTACCCTGCTATTGGTAAGTATGATTCGCGTGATGCTGGGGTAGCTGGAACACAAATTGACCAAGCAAAAGGCGCAGGAATTGATGCCTTTATCGTCAGTTGGTTTGGCTTGGAAGATGGTGGGACAACAACCCCTGTTGTGAATAATATGTTTGACCGCGCGGCAGAGCGTGGCTTTAAGGTCGGGGTTGCTGTGGATATTTTCTCATCACAATTCAACCGTAGCCGTGATGCTCTTGTGAACTCACTCAATTGGTTAGTTTACGACCGTGCCAATCACCCTGCCTATCTGCGCTATAATGGCAAACCTGTGATTTTCTTCGCATTCCAAGACCGTGCAGGCTTTAGCACAGAAGAATGGCAGAGTATCCGTAACCAAGTTGACCCAGACCGCAATACCATCTGGATAGCAGAAGGCATTAGTGGATGCTGTTTATACGGTGGCGCGATGGACGGAATGTATGCTTTTAACTTGGCATGGGCAAATGGCAGTAGCGGACGCTATAGCTCAGAACGTAATGCAACCTTAAATGCAGGGGGTTCATTATATATCCCAATGGTACACCCCGGATGGAATGAAAATAAAATTGCTGCTCGCGAAGGGCGTGGTAATCCGACATCACCCAAAGATCGTGCTGGTGGACAATTCCTAGCCAATAGCTTTAATGGTGCAGTCGCAAGTGGTGCAGATGTGATTATGATTGGAACATGGAATGAGTTTATTGAAAATTCGCATATCGAACCCAGTCAACTCTATGGCACACAATCGCTGGATACCTTACGTCCGCTTATCGGTAAGTGGAAGGGAACAGCCCCTGCTCCTGCGGAATCTGTTCCTGCTGGTGAGCCTGCCCCCGGAACACCAAGTGTAACCTCAACAGTAAACTTGAATGTTCGTCCAGCACCCAACACCGATGGCGACCCCATCGGCAGAATTTCTCCCAGTACACCCTATGCAATTGTAGGTGAACAAGCGGGTTGGTATGCCATTAATTATAATGGTCAAACAGGATGGGTTTCTGCAGAATATGTCACAGTCAGTAATGCAACCGCAAGTTCAGGGGGTGCGCCTCCATCAGCAACTAGCGGACGGGTGGCTGTGATGAACACCAACTTGAATGTTCGTGCGACAGGTGCGATTGATGGTGCAAAAATTGGGATAGCTCCAGCAGGTAGTGCTTATATCATCATCTCAGAAGCCGAAGGTTGGTATCAAATTGACTTTGGTGGTCAAGCAGGTTGGGTATCAGGGAGTTATATCAGTATCGAGAATCGTTAAACACGAATATTATTGTGATAGTGGCGAGTATATCTCGCCATTACAAAAAACATCTATTTTGAGTTTGGTTTGATTACCTTGACTGAGCATATCGGGTGTTGGGTTGTAGGTGACGTATCAAGTATACTGAAGGCAAACGATAAACGATATATAGGAACAACAATGCCACGCTTATTTGTCGCAATTGATTTGCCCGAAACAATGAAAGATGCTGTATTCAGTTTAAAAGAGTTTGACCTTCCACCAGGGCGATGGCCCAACCGCGATGGTTTACACCTCACGCTACACTTTATTGGTAATGTCCCAGAAGTTGTTGCCGCTGCCTATAAAGCTATTTTGGATACAGTAGATGTCCCAGCATTTGACTTAACGATTGGTGGGGTTGGACAATTTCCAATTGAAGCCCGTCCGAAGGTCATTTGGGCAGGGGTTGATAATACACCTGAGTTACGCGCCTTACATGAAGCAACGGGGTCTGCACTAGAAGAAGAAGGCTATAACCGCGAAGAGCGTCGTTATCACCCCCATATCACCTTGATGCGCTTCAAGAAACCATTGCGTCGTGGATTATCCAGTACATGGATCAATGAGCATATGGATTTTTATACTGAGCCTGCCCATATCACTGAGTTTAGTTTGTATGAAAGTGAGCTAACGGATAGTGGGGCAATCTATACTAAGCGAAAAACTTATGCGCTCAAGTCATAACTTGTTGCACAATCTGAGCAATTAGGATTGCAATGGCGAGAGATAATGCAATTAAAAACCATGCAATATGCCGCCCTGATTCTTGAACAAGGGTGGTTTCTCTTTCTGTCATCTTGACTTCGCCTAACAAATCAACATAAAAATCGAGGTTGACCTTTCCTTTATTTAAGCGTGCTTGATAGGCAGTACGGTCAACAATAATCCAACCCTTATCCTCATTGTCCCAATCTTCACCGAGGTGGTCTATAATTGCCTGCTCAAGACGTTTTTGAGCTTCTTTTGGGGCGATGGGTTCAAAATCATTATCTAAATTGAGTTGATTATCAGTCATGGTTTTCGCTATTTTATTCCAAAGTTGAATAGCATATTTGAGAGGATTGTATCAAAATCGGGGGATGATGAATAGTTATCAAAACCATACAATCGGGTTGCCTGTACAAACAGAGGCATGACAAATACGGCGTAAGGGGTCAAGAATATAGTTGAAGTGATGGGCTTCCATCTGGCGTAGCTCGACGTGCATTGCGCTTGGATAATGGGGTAGAAGCAGTTTGCCTGCTCCCATAGACTCATATTGAATCAGGGGAATGTCTGTCGCAAATCGGGTTTCGGTTTCGGCACAATAAAATTCGACATGAAGAGGTTTGCCTGATGTGTCACGTTTGAAAACGCGTTGTTCAAATCGCTCTGCTCGAAATTTTTCAATCCATATCTCAGGATTATCAGGGTCTTCGTGTTCAATGAAAAAGCCCTTAGGATCAACTCCCATCCGATACCCAGTGGTTTTATTGAGGACAAATACACCTTTTGTCGCCACGATATATTCTTGTATCACACGGTCATCGACAGTGTTTACCAAGAAGGCGTTTTTTGTATAGTGAACCAATTTACTAAAGATAGCAAGCTCGTGTAATAGACCTAAAGCCTGCTTGGCTGATGTATAGCCTGTATCGCCTTGTGGGAGTTCTTGTTTCAATATCGGGAAATATTTCCATCCAATTTGCGTGAGCGATTGCATAAATGCAAGATACCCTGTCCAATTTGCAATCTGAACACTCGCAAATTCCATATCTTCATGGTCACACGCTGTCTGCATCCAATCTTGTACGGCGTCATGTTCACGTTCATAACCTTCATAGGGTAAATCTAAACCAAGTCCGCCCTCAACATCAAAGCGGAAACGCATAATCCATTCTGGGATTGGGAATGGTTTGACCGTGCCCCGTTGAAAACAGGTACAATTGACATATGCCCCTAAGCCCATTGGACACCATGGAGTGTTGGTTGATTTGCATGAAATAATTTGAAATTGGATAGTGTCATTGCTGCATAGCTTTCTGTGTAACTGATACTACTTATTATATGACCGATAGTGACCCTTAACAACCCCTTTGATGTTTCATATTCGTATTTATTCAGCTTACCATGAGAATCCAAAAGTTATTGAATCGCCAAGTTAAGTGATGAGCAATATCTAACTCTGGATATGCTCGATACGAATAGACATATCAATTATCTCTGAGGCGTTTCTTTGTTTTTTTGTGGTTTTGGAGTCATCTTTTTTGCCAGTTTGTTATAAAAAATATGAATAGGAGAATTGTTAATCACATTCTGTATAGATACTCTAAGCTATAACAGCTTCTATAAGACTATGGCAACAGAATTATTAAGTTAACTTTTTACAAATAGTAAATAGTTTGATATAGTAACAGTGTTATTTATAAATTAATTTAAACGATTAAACTGTATTATGACATCTAAAAAACCTAAAAAGATTGACCGCCGTGTCCGCCGCACTCGCCGTCAACTTAAAAAAGCTCTGCATGACTTGATACAGCAGATGCCATATGATGATATCACAGTGGAAAGAATTGTTGACGAAGCGGACATCAGCCGTGCGACATTTTATTTGCACTATGATGAAAAAGACGATTTACTTTATGCGAGTTTTGCGTCTATTGTTGATGATGTCAAAGTAATGTTGGCAGAATCAGAGGATAAAACGCATTTTAATATTCGTGCAATAGCTCTTGTGATTTTTAAGCATACCCATGAGCATCGTCTCGTCTATAAGGCATTAACTAAATTTGATAGCTTTGGTACGATTATGCACCTTCAAATCACTGATATGATTGGCATCGTGCTAAGGGAACTACAATCTATTCTTCCAAATGATGAAGAACTAGGTCTTCCTTTAGACTTCTATGCTTTACAGATTGTTGGGATTATTTATTCGACCCTGCGCTGGTCTTTAGAGACAGATGGAACATATACACCCGAAGAACTCACCCAAATGGTAGCCGACATATTATCCTCAGGTATCCCATTTATTAGCCATAGCTGAGAAATTCCGCCTCGACCCCCCAGAAATTAGGGGGCAAGACTCTTGATTCATCTCATATACTAAGAGTGTATGATTATTAAAATTTGAGTTAAGGGTAACAACTATGGAATTTCTTCAAGACCCGACGCTCATCAGCCCCAATTTAGTCTATCTTTTACTAATGGCGGGCTTATGGTCAAGCGCAACTGGAACATATATCCCCGGAACAGGCATTGCCGAAATCGCTGGGGGTGGTTTAATCCTCTTAACACTCTATTTGATGACGCTGTTATCAACTAATTGGATTGCCTTAGTGTTATTGATTGTCGGGGCATCGATATTTTTTCTTTTGCCATTGTTCAAAGCAGAGTGGATACGACTGGCTGAAGGTGGCTTAGTTATCCAAGCCGTGAGCAGTTTCTTCTTATTCACAGAGGGAACAGTATCGCCTGTTTTGATTATCTTAGGTGTGTTAATGGCGTGGTTCTATCATCACACCATATTAAAAGCTATTCTGAAACAACAACGCCAATTGTCCTCGACTCAAAAAGATGAGTTTCTTGTCGGGACACGCGGACGGGTTGTGGCTGAAATCGAAGATAAGGGAACTGTACAAGTCAAAGGGGAACTCTGGACGGCGCGCAGTCATGCACGGCTGGCAAGTGGGACAGAGATTATCGTCACAGAACAAAACGGACTCGAACTCAAGGTCGAGAAAGCGAAACGCGACCAGACAACAGATTAAGCGCGTTTTATTCACACAATAAATTATTTATGAGGAGTAATGAGCATGGACGAGTTTATGAGTTTCATGAATAACGAGGGACAAGCAATCCTTATAATTGTCGTTTTCCTTGTTGTTATCAGCATCTTACGCAATACGATTCGCGCCGTTAAAGAATATGAACGCTTAGTTATTTTCTTCATCGGACGCTTTAGTACAGTCCGCGGACCGGGTTTAACCTTTGTGCTACCTTTTGTGGAGCAAGCCTTCAAAGTCGATATGCGCGAACACTTCTTGGATATTCCAGAACAAACCGCAATTACCAAAGATAATGCGTCTATCGGTATCGATTTCTTGGTCTACTATCGCATTATGAACCCTGAACTATCAACTACCAAAGTTGAAGACCCTGTTAACGCGACAGCTAACATCGCAACTACGACCTTACGCGCAGTCATCGGTGATATTGTCTTGGATGATGTCTTATCCAAACGTGAACAAATTAATGATATTTTGCGCGTCAAATTGGACGAAACCACAGAACGCTGGGGTATGAAAATCACGACTGTTGAAATCCGTGAAATTAACCCACCACGCGCCATTGAGGAATCCATGAACCGCCAGATGAGTGCGGAACGTGACCGCCGTGCCGAAGTCACACGGGCAGAAGGTGAAAAACAAGCAGCCATTGAACGGGCAGAAGGTCAAAAACAATCTGCGATTCTCGAAGCAGAAGGTCAAAAGCAATCTGCGATTCTACGAGCAGAGGGTGAACGTCAATCTCAGCTATTACTCGCACAGGGTTATGCGGCATCCTTGAAAGCGATTCATGATGAAGCCAAAGACATCGACACCAAAACAATGGCACTCCAATATATGGACATGCTCGGTAAAGTCGGTAGTAGCTCATCCACCAAGTTTGTCATCCCAATGGAATTGACAAGCATGATTCAGAACTTTGTGAGTACCATGAGCATGGGCGCAGCGATGGAATCAACCACCAGCAATGGTAACGGCAATGGACATAGCCATATCGAACCTGCTCCAACCGAAAAAGTCGCTGAATAAATAACCTATAACTCACATTAAAGGGTGCTAGCAATAGCATCCTTTTTGGGTGGATACCTCGTGATAGAAACCGTATGGTCTATACCTATTATGATAAAGTAAGGTGAAACGACTTACGGCTACGATGACAGTGACCCTATAAAATAGACTCCACATTTGGCGGACGAGACAGGTCTCGCCCCTACGAAACCCCGCAAACCGTTGTATGGAGTGGCTTCCGCCTGTCATCCTAGAACCGCAACTGATGTATAATCTAAGTGTCCAGTTGGTTGCCAGCTACTTTGTTGGTGATGGGCAGTGGTTGGTTCATAATA
>CAYGTY010000240.1:0-8779 GCA_964352825.1 uncultured Anaerolineaceae bacterium | reverse complement strand
CACCGTCATCATAATCATCAAATTGTGGCTCATCAACCGCACGGCGTTGAAGCGGTGCATTTGTTGACGCGGTGTTCAATGGACTACTATCAAAGCTCGGTGCATCACTATAATCTGCACTAACGTCACCATCACCGTAATCATCAAATTGTGGCTCATCAACCGCACGACGTTGAAGCGGTGCATTTGTTGACGGGGTGTTAAATGATGGCGCATCCGATACGGGACTAGGCAAATCCACATTTGGAATCAGTGGCACAGTTTCATCTTGGTCAAAATCATCAAAAGTCGGCAAACTACCGTAATCTTGAGGGCTGCGCTGTATTGGAGCATCCGTCCCTACAGGTGCAGAGTCGGTGTAATCATCCGCATCATCAAAACCATGAACAGGATAGTCGTTATCATAAGCGCGGTTAATTGGGGCTTCTGTGGTTACGGGTTGTGATGTAATGTCACCGTAACCACTTTCAAACTCCCCCATGTCATCAGAATTACCCTCCTCTAATGATGAAGGATCAAATCGGGGTAAGTCATCAGGTAAGCGTTGAATATCACCATCTGACGATTCAAAACCTGCCATATTATCAATATCGGCATCATCATCTGGGATTTCATCAAACCACTGGTCATCACCTGTATCGCTTTCACTCGTATCAGAGCTATCAGATTTTGCAGCCTCTTGCCGTTGAGCTTGAATCCTATCACGCTCTTCAGGGGGTACTAGGGATTCTGTCGAGACATAATCAACCTCAATACTCCCTCGCCGACGATTTGTTTTGAGTTCGCCACTTTCAACCCTACGCTGAATATTTTCAATCTTCTGGTCGCGTTCGTGCTCACGGGCATCATCAACTTCACGGTGCGCTGCCATAATAGCTTCAAGACGACGCTGTAAGGGGGTATCAAATTGTTTGCGATCAACTTTTATAGGTGTCCCATCAGCCGCCTGCACATAATCAGGTATTGGTGGTTTATTAGGTTGCCGTGGGGGCGGTTGTTGTTGGCGTTGCACAGAACGAGAAGGTTGCTGACGACGTTGTATCGCAGGTTGTTCTTCTTCATAATCATCAAAAGCATCATCACCAAAAGGTGCATAATCGGATTCAGGCATCGCAGGTTGTTGCGGGTTAGCTTGTTCTTTACGCCACACTAGCCGATTATTGGTCATTGACCGCCATTGTCCTTGTGGGCGTTCAGGGGTAGATGATTCAGGCTGTGCGGCAACCTCATTCGGATAAGTACGCATAATATCACGCCCAAAAGACAACATCCGCTGTCCTAAAGTGCGAAAAGATCTACCAGAACGATTTTGCTTACTCATACCTTAGTTCACCTCACAATATCGGGCGTTCATGATTGCTCTATAATCCGAAGTTCTGACGTGATTGATAATCAGCCATTCGCGCTGCATTTTCTGTAGCATCAATCGCGCTACCTGTCGTTAATTCAAAACCGTGAAAGGCAATCTCAATCTCATCAATCGCAATCCCTGTAGAGTCAGATTTGAGCAATGGTCCCGACCACTTAATAGGGAAAGCATCATAAAAACTCCAAATCATCGCTGCATACCCCATCGGAGCAAGTAGCTCAACATCCATTTGACGTTTCGCAGCCGCCATCTTTCCTTCTAATACAAGAAAATACCATTCAAGCAATTTCATCTCACTCGTCAAACCATGTTTCAGCCGAACAGTACCCATATCCACGCGTTTCGGTAATTTATGAGTAAACGTATTCTGCCCACCCTCTTTCCACGGGTCAACTTCCACAGTTAAAGTCGGTAACTGAAACTCAGTAAATGTAAAATAATTGATGTCATCAATCACAACATTAAAACGAAAATCGTTATGAAGCTCATGGCGAACACCCAAAAAACTCATTAAACTACCAGTAATGCTCATCCTTTGTTGCTCCTATCCGAACCTTTACGCTCTTTATCATGGCGGGCATTTTGCTTCATAATCTCCCAGACACGATTTGCAATACGTTCGACTAATTCACGATATTCGCGCTCAGATCGCTCTCGTATCTCGCGTATACTTTCATCTGACATCGGTTTACTCTTACTATCTGCCAGCTTAATATAAATACCCTATCGACCGGCAATTGATTAACGATTAACTTGCATGGAGCGATTGTATCGGTTATTGATGTGGTTCACTTGCTGTACCCAGCGTCCGCGTTCTTGATGAGTCATACCTAATATCTCTTCATGACTCCATCCCAGATACATCGCTAGAAACGCTACCTCCTCGTGCAAGCGTTCGAGAGGGTAGCTTACGATTCCCCCAAAAAAGGAACCCCGACCTCATATTCATGATCGCAATTCGGACAAACCGTGATAATCGCACGATCTTCCAATTCATTTATCTGCTGATAAAAATCTTGCAGAAACGCAATAT
Source organism: uncultured Anaerolineaceae bacterium (assembly GCA_964352825.1). Taxonomy (GTDB): domain Bacteria; phylum Chloroflexota; class Anaerolineae; order Aggregatilineales; family Phototrophicaceae; genus UBA6055. Next base: position 6,377 of record CAYGTY010000240.1, on the reverse strand, counting down.
CTGCCGCAAACATATTTTCAACAATTCGCGGCGTGATATTTTCAAGATCCCCGAGGCTGGTGAGAACCCGCGTTAGCAGGACAATCACCAGATAAGCCTCGTTGTCACGCACACGGGGGTCACGCAGCGGCATGATTTCATCCATCGCGGTTGCCATCCGCATGGTACCATTTCGATGGACGTTTCCGTCTTCGTCGATGTACCCTTTCGGCAGTACAAATTCAAATTCGGTCTGCACACTCATTCTGCGGTACCCCTATCCTACGCTAATTTATTACTGCTTACGTACAATATATTCGTGTACGATAGTCATTTCTTCAACACCATAGTTGTTGCTATCAGATTGAATTTGCGGGCCAGATACTTTTGATGGCCATGCACCTTCAAAATCCCATCTTGCAATAGTCGCTAAGGATTGATCGAGCATGAGGATTGAGCCGTTGGTACGTGCTCCATCAACATCACCGTCTTCAACTTTTTTACGCCATGCCCAGAGATCCATTTCTGCGGTGATACCACGTTTTAAGGTGATGTCTCCCCATTTCAAACGTCCTGGGATTTTTTGTACGATTTGCTTCCCGCCTTCGACTACCTTGTGTTCAACGACTTCATTTTCAGAGCCAAGCCCGCTGATTTCTGTAAAGTAACCGCCGACTACTCCTCCAATATCGAGTTGAAAATGGAAACCCATTAATGGATCAGTCTCACGTGCCATGTTCTATATCTCCTTATAAAATATATCGTTAACAAAAACTATGCTTCTGGTGACCATTGACCAATACGGAAGATGACGAATTCAGCTGGTTTGACAGGTGCAATACCAATTTCGACAACCATTTGACCAAGGTCGCGTAATTCAGGTGGATTGGTTTCTGCATCACATTTGACATAGAACGCTTGGTCAGGGGTTGCACCAAAGAGCGCACCAGACCGCCAAATGACTTTCAAGAACGCACTCACATCACGGCTGACACGTCCCCAAAGGAATGGATCATTCGGTTCAAAGACAACCCATTGTGTACCGCGTTCAATACTTTCTTCAATCATATTGAACAAACGGCGTACAGGAATGTAGCGCCATGAAGCATCACTGGACAATGTACGTGCACCCCAGATACGGATACCACGACCAGGGAAGCTACGGATAACATTAACACCAATTGGGTTGAGCAAATCATGTTCACCCTTGGTCACGTTAACTTCGAGTCCCAAAACAGTACGGACGATTTCATTAGCAGGCGCTTTATGAACACCACGTGTATTATCAACACGAGCATAAACACCAGCCATGTGACCACTTGGTGGTACCATACGAGTACGACCATTACCACCTGTCATATCGCCAATTTCAAGCCAAGGATAGTAAAGCGCTGCGCGGGTCGAGTCATAGTTGACTGTCATACGCCATTCTTTAACTTCTTGTGGCATCATACCTGGAGGGGCATCGAGGATTGCAAAGCAATAACGAATCAATTCACAATAGTCAATCAAGGATTGTTGTACAGCTTGTACACCCTTCATGTCCAGCTCACCTTCATTATAAGCTGTCCAAAGGTCAGGTGCGACAATCATCGTGACATCATCAATCGGTTCAAGACCACCCAAACCAACACGTTCAGAAACACTACCTGCATAATCGCCCAGTGTGATTGCTTTAGTCTTAACAGCACCACCAGCCAATTGATAGTTACCGTCGGCAGGAACAATCGCTGCCTTACCAACAACTTCAACATTGATTAATTCAGATTGTTCGTTGACGATTGTTGCAACATTTTTATCGCCTTTTTTGGTGTCAACTTCGTCAAATTTTTCGACGACTTTGCCATCAACTTTAACGAAAACACTAAATTCACCACTCGCTTTACCATCGTCACCCGCAGGGGCAGCTTTAGTTTCGACGGAGATATTGTTACCAATAGGTCCACCTTCTTTAGCAGAGAACTTAAGGGCTTTGGTTGGTTTTGTATCGTTGCTATCCAATTCTGCAGCTGCAGCAGTTGTTAAACTTGGATCAGCAGATGTACCGAGTGTCTTAATCGACACAATGTAACAAATACCACCACCATTAGCGAAGTAACCATAAACAGCATCTGGTGTATAAGCACCTTTGATGAAACCACCAAACGATTGTTGGTATTGGCTCCAGTTGGTAACCAATTGGGCTTTACCAACTAAGGATATTTTTTCACCATTCTTAACTGTTTCCGCACGTTCTGTATACCCGATAAAAGCAGCGACAGCAGTACCAACAGCCTCGATTGGCTTAGTACCACGATCCACCTCTTCCATATAGACACCGGGGGATAAATAATTGGGCATAGTAATTCTCCCTTTCTAAAAAAATTAATGAACAATAGAACAAACGATACGCTAATTCACGAGAAACTCGTGTGAATTACAAAGTTTCCTCAGATTTTGGAATGTCGGATTCATCTCCTTCATGCTTAATCTCTACGTCAATAGTATCGAGTTCACGAGTGCGTGGGTCTAAAGACTCTCCAACAGCAACTGTGCTACTCAATACAACCGGGGCACTAAAGCCCATATCGGTTTCTAACTCTACTGTTGCGGTTACAGGAAATCCCAACCGCATCTGGTTATCAACAACACTCCATATATCGGTGAAGTTTGCTTTTGGCTCGGACATATCCGCAACAACAAATGGGATGTTATGTCCTTGCAGACGCAAATCTCCATCACAATCTTCTGGTCTTAAAAAACGCACTGCTTTTAATGTTGCCAAAGCACGCCATAATAACTGGTGTTCATCTTCAGGCTTATTTGCCCAAGCTGTTACGAGGTAGGTCACGTCCATGCGGCGCGGTGGGATGGAACGCATTGCGATGTTACCATTATAGGTCACACTGCCTTTTTCCATTGTGCGAAGTTTTAAATTTTCTCGCACATCAAAGCACCAGACATTAATTGTTGGGCGACTGATACGAGCAGACCATTCACTCGTCGGCATCTCAAATTCAATATCAATTGCAGAACGCTGAATCTTGCCTTGGTCGCGTAATATTCTTTCTAATGTTTTGCTTAAATCAACTAACATAAAATTTTTCGCTTTTTCAACTTTGCCAACTTGGGATAAGACCCATTTATATTGTACACCAGTTTTTCATTTTGCTTGTAAAATTTCAGCAAAATATCTGTTAATCTTGCAACAAGCGCCCCATTTTTTGATGTTCACGTCGAATTGCAGCCTGAATATGCTTCATCATAATCACTCCACCATCCGATGCTGCCAAAAATGCTGCCGCTAATGCCGCATTACGAATATTCCCACCAGCCAAATGATAACGGTCTGCTAACATCACAATATCCACATCATCACCCAAAGGCGCATTCTTCGGAAAATGCGATGACCAAAGGGCTTCACGATAATCAGGGTCAGGGAATGGGAAATCAATCATAAAACCTAAACGACGAGTGAACGCATCATCCAAGTTTTGGCGTAAGTTGGTCGCCATAATCGCAACACCATCATATTCTTCAATTTGTTGCAACAGATAAGCCACTTCAATATTGGCATAACGGTCGCGTGCATCTTTTACTTCAGACCGTTTACCAAACAGCGCATCCGCCTCATCAAAAAATAGGATCGCATTACTTGTATGTGCCTCAGTAAAAATCCGCGATAAATTCTTTTCGGTCTCACCAATATATTTACTGACCACTGCCGACAGATCAATACGGTACATTACCAAACCAAGCTCACGCGCAATCACCTGCGCCGATAAAGTTTTACCTGTACCACTCTCGCCAGCAAACAAAGCACTCACACCATACATATTATTATAGCGTTCTTTATAACCCCAGTCCTCGACAATATGCGTATAGCGCGCTCGTTGCACAATTTCTCGCAACTGACCCATCTGCTCATCAGGTAAAATTAACTCATCCCAAGTCGCACGCGGAATCACGCGTTTTGCCAACTGCCCCAATTGTAAACTCGCATGGGCTTGCACACCTTGATATAAAGAATCACGGTCAAGTACCTGACCTGTTGATGCCGCAATATCACTTGCCGTCTGAACAGATCGAATAATTTGACGACGATTAAAACGAAACTTACTGGCTAACTCATCAATAATTTCTTCATGGATTTCAACATCAGCATCTTTTGCAGTTTTTTGCCATGATGCCAGACGATGACGATAATCAGGAATCTCAAATGTCATCCGCAACAAGCGACGATTACGGTCATTATCAATCGGTTCCCATTCTTTCTGACCACATAAAAATATAGGCAATGGATACTCTAGCATGCCACGCCACATCGCACGCGGAGGTTGACGATACTCATCTTGTAACAAGGATTCCCAGTTCAGCACCATAAACGCTGCCGACCGTAGATACCCTTCACGTAAAGATAATTGCCACGCATCATCAAATGCCAAATCAGAATCTTCTAATTTCTTGGCATCAAATACAACCAAGTCAATATCATAAGGGTCACATAAAGCAGCCGCTGTTTCCTCTTGCCCCATATCCTGCAAGCCACGCATATACACAATCGGCGCAGATGGAATAGCTTGATAAATAGGATTGAGGATGGAATCAGGGAGGGTCGTTGTCTTTTCAAAAGGACCAACACTTAGGATTTCTAATAAGCGATTATCAGGTTCGTTATCACCCAGTAGAAAGTGAATAACACGCTCATCCACACGCAAAGGCTGTGCCAGCATCGGCAAGTTTCCTTTACTTGGGTCTTTCACCACATCAATCACATGATGACGGCGTAGAGGGCTATTTCCCTTCAGTCTATCCCACACCATATAGCGTTGTTCTAATGTCCCACCCAATATATTCATCACCAAATTAACGGTTGGGCGACGTTGGGTCACATCATCTTGCAAAAATGAATATAAACGTTGATAACGACGATCAAGCTCAGGCGCGAGGCACACCAATAAAATATACGCCTCAAGCGCATCAAAACCAAATTGTTTGACAAATCGTATGAAGGGTAAATTTTGATCGACATCAGGAGGAATAAGTGGCGTAATGTTGGGGGTTATCTCGCTTGACCAAATACCACTGAGAGGCGATTGTGACAAATAATTAGCAACGTCTTCTTCCGTTACAATCAAACCACGCATCTGGTCATCAGGGCTTTGTCCAGCGTTTGCAGCATTTTGGATAGATTGCTGAATTAAACCATCAATCCAACCTAATGCAGTTTGCAAGTGTTGCAAATTCTGTATCATATAATTGCTACAATCTTTTTGCTATCCAACATAACCAATTAATTGAAATAACATTGTATTACGATTTACAACTTTAGTATAACAGATTTTTCTACAAAAAACGTAAAGATTCTACAATGTAATTATTCTAAATACTACTTGCCATCATTCTACACAATTTTACACATATAGGCAAATAAAATGTAAACTACATTATAGTATATCTGAATTTTATAACTTAGCGACAAACTCGCAGGATTTGTACTATCGGGTTATGCTTTAACAAATCGGATTATAAAGAAGGAATATCATGTCTAGCCAAAAACGCAGTGGAAGCCAGCCATTTACATTTGCCTATCGTGACGACTTACGCACCGTTCCAACGCTCGCATTAGATTATGAGGTCAATTTGCATGGTAGCTTTGCAACAGATAGCCGTCCTGATATGGGACACATCTATTATGGAATGCCTGATTGCGGTATTTTACGCATTGACCCCGACCTCAAACAACAAGAACTCATCCAACTACCCGACCAACTCAAACCCATGAATTTTCATAGCACAAAAATTGGAGAATTTGACGGCAAGCAACGCATCTTCCTCGCCGCCAACAATGATGAGATGGTTGCTGTCATCAGCCTCGACGGACAACTCGACTTTGTTTTATCACGCCCAGAGTTTGAAGCCTATCAATCACCTGATGCACCTTATAATCCAACAGACACAGTGCTTATTGATAATGACCTCTATATTGCTGATGGCTATGGCTCAAATTACATCACATCTGCAGATGTTACCACCCAAGAATGGAAATCTATCTTTGGCGGAAAAACCGAAGACCCAACAGAAAATGGAAAATTTGCAACCGCACATGGCATCGCCACCCATCATCACCATCATCACCACCTTGTTATTGCTGACCGCCCTAGCGCACGGGTACAAGAACATGGTCTCGATGGACATTTCCACCACTCACACACATTACCATCAGGTGCATGGCCCTGTGGCATCAACACGATTCAACATGAAGGACGCTGGCTCTCTGTGATTGGCAGTCTCATCGACCCCATAGATAAACGCCCTGCCCCCATCTACATCGTGGATGCCGACACCTTTGAAGTTTTATCGACAATTCGTCCCAAAGAAGACCTCGGACTCGACCTTGTTCAACATCTGCATAATGT
>CAYGTY010000239.1:0-8947 GCA_964352825.1 uncultured Anaerolineaceae bacterium | reverse complement strand
CCACCAAATAAGATACTGTTGGCGATGCTGGCGTTTTGATGAATCAGCACGGTATTTTCGGCTGCACCCATGAGTGGCGCAATCTTGTTGCCAACCATCTGAGGCATCTCAAACCAGCCTTTACCCCATGACGACACCCCATGTTCTGCCCACGTATCCGCATAAAATTTGAGGCTGTCATAGACTTTACGGGGCATTGCCCCCAGCGAATTGCTAATCAAATAATTGCAGGTACTCAAAATCGGGAATTCATCCCGCCACTGTAATAACGTATCTTCAGGCATTCCAGAAACCTTAATTTAAATTATTGAACATGTCCCTATTATAGGATTAGACAGAGCAGAAAGAAATGTGATGCAAGTAGAATCTCCATAATTCACAGGGGACAAAATGATAATATCAGATTAAATTACCCATGAGTTGGTTGATTTCATCTTGGGAGTAATGGCGATTAAGAACAAACCACGCGCCCTTTGCACCAATAAATGCAGAGCTTGAAAATGTGACAAAGAAGAAGAATGCGATGGGCAGAAAGAGACTAATCACAATCGGTATCAGTACGGCTATCGTAATAGCGATGCTGGTGAAGGGGTATGTCAATCCAAGGATAAAGCTAAGTTTAAGTAAGTTGCGGATGGATAGGTCTAGTTGTGAAAGATATGACCAAACATAGATATTTACCATGACCAATATAACAGTTACACAGAGGGTCATTATGCCAGATAACACCGCCATCAGGTTGTCTATCTGCATCATCTGAAAAATGCTATAGTTGATGAATAGCAAACCACCGACTGCAACATCTAACAAGCCAATAACAAGAATTTTGCGCCACTGTTGGCTGATGACACCCCCGAATATCTTAAAAAATTCAGGTTGTTGACCTTGCACCCAGCGCGCCATGGTAGCGAACAGACCAGCGGTAGCAAATGGAATTCCGATAATCGTTAGCGACACAACAAGACAGATAAAGTTAGCGAACAAAAATGTGCCAACCTTATCTGCGGTTGAAAAAAAGGTCTCGGTATGTTGCTTCCGTGTCAACTTATCCCTTAAGTCCTGTCGTCGAAATGCCTTCAACAAGGTAACGTTGGAAGGTAATAAAGATAATAAACACAGGAACTAGCGACAAGCTCGACATCGCAAAGATTGCACCCCAGTCAGTTTGACCAGATGGATCAGCAAATGTCCGCAACGCCAAAGATACCGTATAGAGGTCAGGTTTATTCAAGTAAATCAATGGAATCAAGAATTCATCCCATGTCCAATAAAACGAGAAGATAGAGGCTGTCACAATTGCTGGTACGAGTTGCGGGAGGATAATGCGGTAGAAAATCCCAACCGTACTTGCCCCATCAATCATTGCCGCTTCATCCAAATCTTTTGGAATACTTCGGATAAATTGAATAATCATGAAGATAAAGAAGGCTTGTCCACCAAAGCGCGGTAAGAGCAAGGGTAGCCACGAATTCAACCATCCCAATTGTGTAAAAACAATATACTGCGGGATAATCTGTACCTGCGAGGGTAGCATCAGGGTCAATAACATGACTGAAAACCAGATACGTTTTCCCCTAAATCTAATGCGTGCAAACCCATAAGCAACAGTTGCTGATGCTGTGACATTAATCAGAGTACCAAGGATGGCATAGAAAAATGAATTGCCGTAAAAGGTTGCAAAGCTAATGCCACCAAACCCTGCCCAACCATTTGTATAGTTATCAGGATAGAATTCATTCGGAATAATCGCGGCTTGATTTGTCCAGATTTCATCAGGGGCTTTGAAGGAACTCCCAAATAACCATAAAATCGGATAAAGCATAATGATTGCAGCTATACCCACAAAAAAATGATATATAAAGCTACGGACGGCTGGTCTTTTATACCATGCTTGGTCAGGTGATTTTATCTGTGAGCTTGTAAACTGTGGTGTTGAACTTTGAGATTCTAAAGTTGCCATGATTAATTGTCCTCTCCATCTTCATAATATACCCAATACGATGAGGAGCGAAACACAATTGCAGTCAAAATAGCAATTACAGCTAACATGACCCATGCCATTGCTGAAGCATATCCCATCTCAAAATTCTCAAATGCGCGACGATACAGATACAGCGCATAGAATAGGGTTGTATCTAATGGCTTACCTGCCGTAATGATAAATGCCTGTGTAAAGACCATAAACCCAGAGATTAATTGCATAATCAGATTAAAGAAGATGATGGGTGTCAGCATCGGGAGTGTAATCCCCCAGAATTTCTGTAACCCGTTTGCACCATCAATTTCCGCAGATTCATAGAGTTGCGTTGGGATATTTTTCAAGCCTGCTAGGAATATCAACATCGGTGAGCCAAACTGCCAGGCTGCCAAAATAATTAATGTCCAAATCGCAGTTTCAGGTCGCCCTAACCAATTCGGTCCTTCGATGCCAAGCAGAGCTAAAATAAAATTGATAAGTCCTTCGTTACCAAAAAGCTCGCGCCACATCACCGCTACAGCGATACTACCACCCACAATTGATGGTGCATAAAATGCTGCACGATAAATACCAATACCGCGCCGTTTTGTATTGAGTAACATCGCAACACCCAATGCAAAGATTAAGCGTAGTGGAACCGCGAAAATAACATATTTAACTGTCGCAGCGACTGACTTCCAATAGCGACGATCTTCATTGAACATACGATTGAAGTTATCGAGACCGATAAAATCACCCGAATTTGCTAAGACATTAAAGTCTGTGAAAGCTAAGACCAGCGACGCAACAAGAGGAATAAACGTAAATAGAAAAAAGGCAATTAACCAAGGAGAAATAAATAAATATCCGACCAAATTATCTTGACCAAAATTCGATTTCTTTTGTCGTTTTTGCTTAGGAGCAGTTGCAAGGGAAGCACTCATTCAAAAAACCTCTATTATTTTTATAACAAATAAAGGACACCCTAAAGTGCCCCATATTTGCGTAAAATTATATATTACATCTATCGTGATTATTGGCTTAAGATACGGGTAACTTCTTCACGCAGGATGACTACCGCTTCTTCTGGTGAAAGCATACCATACATTACAGGCTCAACAAATTCTGGTCCCCAGACGTTATTCTGAATATCAGCATGTCCTGCTGGGTCTGCTGGACGAATTGGGCTGTTATTATCTTCGATAACACCAAGATAACGGAACATTTCTATCTGAGCAGCGCCGAGATTTGGTGCAAGTGCATCACGAACAACGGAGCTCACTGGAACACCACGTTCAGCTTCAAGAATTTCGTTAGCTTCTACAGAGTTTACAAACCAGTCAATGAAAGCTGCTGCTTCATCAGGTTGTTTTGCTTGGGAAGTAATCGAGAAGAACATGGATGGTTTAATGTAGTTGGAAGGTTGACCGCCTTCTACGCGAGGAATGGTGTGCATCACAAAGGTGCGATCTTCACCTGCTGCGTTGGCGATTGCAACAATCTGGTTACTCCAGAAGTATGCCATAGCAGCATTACCACTAACGATGGAGTTTGCTTCAACACCTTGGTCACCCATTGCAACATTTTCTTCATAGGATTGAAGTGCGCCAGCTTCTTGTAAGCGGAGCAACATGTTGTAGTAATCAATCAAATATTGGTCTTGGTCTTCTGCATAGCCAATGTCTGTACCATCTGCACTATATGACCAAGAATCACAACAACTCATATAGAGGGATTTCCAGAGTTGTTCAGTTGTAATGTTTGCGTCAATCGCGTAAACACCGAGTTCTTCATGAAGTGTCATTGCGATTTCTTCAAAGTCTTCCCATGTCCAATCATCAGCAGGTATGTCGATACCAGCTGCTTCAAACATATCGGCATCGAGTGTGATGTTTTCGGAGTTGTTACCGAGGTTGATACCGTACATTTCACCATTGACAATACCACCAGCGAGTGAAGAATCAGAAATAAATTCAGTATCAATCACGCCACTTTCAATATACCCATCAAGTGGTGTCAACAAGTCATTGTTGACCCATTCTTCGATACGGGCATAATCGTGTTGCATAATATCAGGCAATTCACCACCAGCAGCTTGTGTGGAAAGTTTCGTCCAGTGGTCACCCCAGCCTTGGAATTCATACACAATATCAATATCAGGGTTTAATTCTTCATAAAGTTCAATCGCAGCAATTGTACGGTCATGGCGGTTCTGTGATCCCCACCAAGAAATACGAACCTCTGTTTGGTCTTGAGCCATAACAGCTACTGAAGAGAGAACAAACAAAGCAATGAGTGTTAGTACCAATGTAAATCTAGCAGTTTTCATTTTTTTCCCTTTTGAAAATAAGACAATAAATTTTATAGGTATTTCTTAATTTCCTTTATTTTATCGGTAACACCTCTTTCGTGCAAAGTTTATTTGGCGTTTCACATACTTTTCGTATATCATATAGGATATAGGATATTTCCTAAAAATGCAAAGGGTTTATTTTGACAAATAATTTTAAAAGTAAAAAACAAATTGTATACGAGCAGCTTCGGCAAGAAATCTTAGAAGGTATACATCCATCTGGGACACGTCTTGTGATTGATGAACAGGCTGTTCGCATTGGTATCAGCCAGATTCCGATAAGAGAAGCCATTCATCAACTAGAAGCCGATGGATTTGTCACAATTGTCCAACATGTTGGTGCGACTGTGACAGATTTAGATGCTAATTTTATCTATGAGGTGTTTGCGTTATTGGAATCAATGGAAGTGATATGTAGTCGGACTGCTTGTCGGGTAATCACCAATGACCAACTGGCAGAACTATCTGCAATGATCGAAGAAATGGGGAAAAACCTCGACAATCCTCATGTATGGTCACAGCAAAATAAGCAAATGCACTTATTTTTATGTGATGTTGCTGGGACAGACCTCATACATAAGATGATGGTTAAGGTATTCGCACACTGGGATAGATTACGCTATCACTATCTTCAGGATGTATTGGGGCAACGCATTCATGAAGCTCATGCAGAACATCACCTCATCTTCTCCGCCTTGCAACAAAGGGATGAAGATGAGGTAGAAAGAACTGTACGCTTACATAACGAGGGTGCGCTCCAGAGTTACATTAAATATTTACGGTCACAGGGGCATCTGGGAACTTAAAATTATTACAATCGATAATTCAATACCTTCACCAATTATATTTTAAGATGGTTTCCCCCAAAAATGGAGAGACTGTCATCAGATAAAACAGATTATAAGGCATGTAGTTTCGCCATTACAAAAAACCACCCTATTGGGATTTTGATGAACATAATGATAATTGACAAAATATATCAATAGCAAACAACAATAGATACGAAATCATGGAGCAATAAAGACATGAGTATACGATTTTCTGCGATAGGATTTGAACACGGTCATATTTATGGGCAAGTCAAAGTTATGCTGGATGCAGGGGCTGAATTTGTTTCATTCTATGATACGGATGAAGCCAATGTCGCAAAATTCACCAGTGTATTTCCACAGGGCAACCGCGTTAATAGCATTGAAGAGATTCTAGAAGACGAAAGTATCCAGCTTGTCATCAGTGCCGATGTGCCGATTAAACGCGCTCCACTGGGCATTCGTGCCATGCAACATGGCAAAGACTATATGACTGACAAGCCCGGCATTTGTACACTCGAACAATTGGCAGAAGTCCGCAAAGTTCAAGCCGAGACAGGGCGTATCTATTCCATCTGCTTTAGTGAACGCCTTACGCAAAAAGCAAGCATCAAAGCAGGCGAACTGATTCAAGCTGGAGCAATCGGTCAAGTGGTGCAAACAGCAGGCTTCGGACCGCATCGCTTAGATCAGGGTGTACCACGTCCTAACTGGTTTTTTGACCGAAAAAACTTTGGCGGCATCCTCACCGACATTGCGAGCCATCAAATGGATCAATTTTTGTATTTTACAAATAGCACCTCAGCCGAAGTTGTTGCGGCAACAGTGGGTAACTTCAAACATCCACAATATCCCAAAATTCACGACATGGCGGATGTCATGGTACGAAGCCCCCATGCTAGTGGCTATGTGCGGGTTGATTGGTTAACACCAAAAGGCTTGACAACATGGGGGGATGTGCGTTTATTTTTGACAGGCACAGACGGCTATATTGAACTGCGTAAAAATGTAGATATTAAAGGACGTGAAGGCGAAAGTCACTTATTCTTGGTAGATGACAACGGTATGCAATATATTGATTGTTCCAATGTCGAAATTACATACGGTAAGCAACTTATCGCGGACATTCTAAATCGTACAGAGACCGCCATGCCACAAGCACATGCGTTTCTGGCATCTGAACTAGCACTAAAAGCAGAAGCTATGGCAACGGATTTGACGAATCTTGATAATTAAAAAAACAGCATATGAACGGATTATCTCGTGGATGAATCATCATCTGCTGATTGATAGAATCGTATTGAGTAAAATCTTTTTCCTTATCAGCTTCTATGGCTTCGGTATAGGGATAACATCGGCGCAATCATCTTCTATAACACGGATTGCAAGTGATTTGCAGAATCCACGCGGTGTCGCGATATTGCCTGATGGTCGCTTGATTGTGTCGCAAGCAGGTACAGGACTATCGACAGGTGATGACGCTGACAATACAGGTAAACTGAGTCTTTTAACTGATTTAAATGACGATGGTGATTATCTGGATTCAGGTGAAGTGGCTGATATTTTGGATAAGATGCCGGGATACAACATCCTCTATCAGTTCAACCCCGGACGGGATGAAGTGGTTGGCATGGGAGATGTAGTTGCACTCGCCGATGGGCGGATTTACTTTAGCCTCGATGATAACTTTGAGACACTTGCTATTGTTGAAATGACTCCTGACTTTGAAATTGTAGGCAACCTGCTCGAACGCCCTGGGTCAATGAATTCTATCGTCTATGACGCACAAGCTGAGAAAATCTATATCACCGAAAGTACAATTAATGCGATTGGTGCGGTAACATTAGAGTCCGACTTTCATACGGTGACAAACTTCAATGTACTCGCTCATGGTCAACAGGCTGTTCCCTCAGGAATCACGATTGACCCACTGACAGGCGATTTATTGGTTGCACTCTTCTCGGGTCAATTGTGGGTTTACTATAGTGAAACACTATCTTTCATGACAGGGGATGCCAAGATTGTGCGTGTGGATGTAGAGACTGGCGATTATCAAGACGAAATCACAGGATTAACGACTGCTGTGGATGTTGTCACCGATGAAGTCGGGAATATCTATGTCGCGGAAATGACAACCCAATGGGCTACTACAATGCTTAATCAAGAGTTTGACTTATTCGACCCTAACAGCCCTCCTGATGCAGGCGGTTATGCACGTTTTACAGGGCGGATTACACAATTTCCAGTTGATGGTTCTGCACCACAGGTGATTGCTGAGGGATTAGACCAACCCACAAACCTGACCTATCACGACGGTAGCCTCTATGTATCAGCCGGGCAAGGCACACCCAATCGTCCTATCTGGTCACCTAATGATGGATTGACCTCTATCACAGGGGAAATCTGGAAAATCGACTTACAGCAAGACAATGATAATTAATAAAATAATGCCATTTAAAAGGATGTATAAATGAGTGAAAAAAAACGTTACGCGATAGTTGGAACAGGGTCACGAGCAGGCATGTTTGTTAATGCCATTACAGTGACGTATAAGGATACGGCAGAATTAGTTGCTTTCTGTGATTTGAGCCAAACACGGATGGATTGGTATAACGCACAATTGAGTGAACAATTAGATATGCCAGCCTTGCCAACCTATCCTGCCAATGACTTCGATAAAATGATCGCAGAAAATAAACCCGATACCGTGATTGTGACAACAATTGATGCATGGCATCATCAATATATTGTTCGTGCGATGGAATTGGGGTGTGATGTCATTAGTGAAAAACCAATGACCACCGATATCGAAAAACTAAAAGCTATTTACGACACTATCGATAAAACAGGGAAATCTCTGCGTGTCACCTTCAATTACCGTTATGCACCCGCCTATACACAATACCGCAAGATTATTATGGATGGCACAATTGGGCGGCCCTTATCGGTTGATTTCTCTTGGGTACTAGATACGAGTCATGGCGCAGATTATTTCCGACGCTGGCATCGTGAGAAACATAATAGTGGTGGTCTGCTTGTGCATAAGTCAACCCATCATTTCGATTTGGTGAATTGGTGGATTGACTCCTACCCCAAACATGTCTTCGCGATGGGTGACTTGCTTTTTTATGGTAAAGATAATGCTGAAGCGCGTGGCGAGTCTTATGATTATGAGCGTTACACAGGCGCTGAATCTGCAAAAGATGACCCATTTGCCTTGTTCCTTGATGAGAAGGAGGCGTTCAAGGGATTATATGCAGATGCTGAAGCCGAAACAGGTTATATCCGTGACCGCAATGTCTTTGGCGAACCGATTACAATTGAAGATACGATGAATGTTAGTGTGCGCTATCGTAACGGGGTTTTATTGTCTTATAACCTGATTGCTTATGCACCATGGGAAGGATTACGGGTTGCTGTTACAGGCACAAAAGGACGTGTCGAAATGGCGATTACTGAGAATGTGACCCACCTCAAATCGGATAAATCTGCCTCAGCCAGTAAAGGTGCATTTAAAGATACCGTTATCCAAGTATTCCCGATGTTTGGTGAAGCCTATGAGGTCGATGTCCCAATGGGCGAAGGTGGACATGGGGGTGCTGACCCTGTGATGTTAGAGCAGATCTTTGCAGAAAATCCACCTGCTGACCCCTTTCATCGTGCAGCATCACATATAGATGGCGCAGCATCCATTTTGGTCGGGATTTCGGCGAATCAATCGATGGCATCAGCTCAGATGATTAATGTATCTGATCTATTTGTACTGCCCGAAAAATAAAACAGAACTTACCAAATTTCTTTGCGTTCGTAGGGGTGGAACTCAGATCC
>CAYGTY010000238.1:0-8995 GCA_964352825.1 uncultured Anaerolineaceae bacterium | reverse complement strand
ATAGCAACATATTCGCACGGACGCTATGATAGAGCCATGATAATAAACCTATATGAAGCATGGCAAATGAGCTATCGAAAAACTTCCCACTCAGTATACGATTTAAAATATCATATCGTATGGGTGACAAAATATCGGTATCGAGTTCTTCGGGGTGGAATTGGAGTGAGGACACGCGACATAATTCGTCAAATATGTGATCAGTTAGATGTTCGAATCATGACAGGGCATGTGTCAGCAGACCATGTACACCTACTCGTTTCAGCTCCACCCACGGTATCTGTGAGTGACTTGGTACAGCGACTGAAAGGAACAAGCAGTCGTAAGTTGTTGCAAGAGTATACCGAATTACAGAAACGCTATTGGGGACGACATTTATGGGCACGAGGTTACTTTGGTGTCAGTACAGGTTGTCAAGTACCCATTTTATGAAGACCGTTGTCTGAGTCAATGTGCAAGGCATAGGCGGCTGGTGGCATCTTGAGAGCGGTGTGGATGCGATGCTGGTTGTAGTAATGAATATGCCAATAAACAGCTTCAATCATCTCGCCGGGTGTGTCAAAGCGGTTGAGATCGCCAAGTTCATGTTTTAATCGCCCATAGAAAGATTCAATGTAGCCATTCTGCCATGGTGCAGCCACATCGCTTACAGAGATTTGTATATCGCGTTGCTCAAGATAATCGGTACAGCGTTGTGCCATAAATTCAGTGCCTTGATCGGAGTGAAAGATGTGTGGTTTGTGTCCTGTTGCAAGGGCTTGCTGGAGTGTTGCCAACACCAGTTGACTATCATGTCGTTTGCCAATCTGCTTGGCAATAACCTGACGGGTAGCCACATCTTCAATCGTTGCGAGATACCAGACCGTGCCATGATAGACGAGGCGAGTCAGGTCACTGCACCAGACCCCATGCTCTTGGGTGACGGGAAGTTTATCTTTGAGAAGATTGCTGTAGGTATGGTGAGGTGTTGAGCGGGTACAATAGTGCTTCGTGCGTCTGCGGGGTGGACGGAGATTGTATTTTGCCATCACCCGTTGTGCTCGCTTGTGATTGATGCCCAGTTCAAGCGCGACACGGTAATGACCGTAGGCCGGATGCTGGCGATGCACCGCCCGAATTTCCTGTTTAAGCAACTCATCTTTAGCGGGCATCTTCAACTTACGATAAATGTTCTTACGATTGATCTTCAAGGCTTCAGCAGTAACCCGTTTGTAGCGTGAACGGCGGACTATTTCGACTTTTTTTGCAGGTGCATATTCAAGGTCAACTCACCAATAAGCCGCTTTAGCTCGTCATTCTCACGCTTCAATTTGTTGTACGCTAGCACAGACACAACGCCTTCGCCGCTATCTTGGCGCAACCAACCGTAAATGGTTTTTGTACTCACGGCGTACTGTTCTGCCAGATCTGCAACACGCTCACCTGCTTGAACTTTGCTGATAATTTCTTCTCGGATTTCTTTGCTCACCCGACGACCCATACAATACCCCTTTTCGTTCTATTCTATCTCAGACTCTTGTCTTATTTTATGGGGTACCGATCAGGTAATGTGACAGATGAGATCATACGCCAATACATTGAGTCTCATGACGATAAGCCCAATGGAGAAGATGATAATTTTAGTGTGGAAGACGAGGAGTAAAGGCGAGTTTCAGTCGCCTTCTAAAAGCTACCGCCTTCAGGCGGTATGTAGTTTACTTTTGCCTGTATCGGAAAATAATAACCCCCATAGAAATCGATCAATCCAACAATATCTCCGCGCTCGAGCATTAGTTTTTTGCGCCATCAGACCGATTCCCCTTTTTTGATGTTCTATCCAAAATCGGCTGAATTGGCTCAAAATTCTGATTTTTTATGCTCGGCAAGCGACGGTTGGCTTGTAGACCTCTTTTTTTTACACATCCCACACGGCATCGAGGATTGCCCGTGACCCCATGACCGCGTGGTAGGCGAGTCTGAGACCCTGTATGGTCAAAAAACCTCATCCACTAGTAGATTCATCAGATTTTAATGGTAGAATCTGCCCTTTAGAGAGGTTTCATTCATTTGATTTGGTATGCTCTACTACAAGTCATTGTTCTAATCTTTGATGTTCTGCACCTGTCCGCGCGATCAGCATATGATAAAGATTTGGAAATTCTGATCTTACGGCGTCAACTTGCTATTCTGCAACGGCATAATCAGCGCGTTGTTCGCCCGAATGGGGATGATAAAGTCATTCTCGCCTTTCTGACCAAACAATTCAAACACATCAAACAGATGACAACGAAACAACTTCGTGATGTGATTTTCATTGTACAACCCGAAACCGTTTTGCGCTGGCATCGTGATCTGGTTCGACGAAAATGGGCGCAGAAACATTCATCTTCTGGTGGTAGACCACCCATCAAGTCTGAGATCGAACAACTCATCCTTCGTTTTGTCCGTGAAAATGATTGGGGCTACGGAAAAATGGTTGGCGAGCTACGTAAACTCGGACACCAGGTTAGTGATCAAACCATTGCCAACATCCTCAAACGGCATGGCATTCCTCCTCTTCCCGAACGCAAGACATCGCTCAGTTGGCAACATCTCATGACCCATTACAAAGATCAATTGCTCGCCTGCGATTTCTTCACTGTCGAGACACTGTTTTTGCAAACACTCTACGTCTTTTTCTTTATCGAAATTGGCACGCGCCGTGTCCATTTTGCTGGGTGTACGCCTCACCCAACTCAAGCTTGGGTTACTCAACAAGTTCGGCAACTAACTTGGATACTCGACGAAGAAAACACCAATATGCGTTTTCTCATTCGTGATCGCGATACCAAGTTTTCACCTTCATTTGATGCAGTTTTTAATTCTGAACACATACACGTCATTCAAACACCCTTTCAATCGCCAAAAGCCAATGCTTTCGCAGAACGATGGGTTCGCTCGGTTCGCAATGAATGCCTCGATAAGATTATTATCCTTAATCAGACGCATCTGCATCGGATCATGCGTGAATACATTGATTACTACAATAGACAACGACCACATCAAGGCATTTCGCAGAAAACTCCGATACCATTTCCGTATCAACATGACGGGCGAATACAATGTCAAAATGTTCTCGGCGGTATTATTCGTTCATACTATCGTGAGGCTGGCTAGCTCAAAATTGCCTACGGATGACGTTTTTTGACCCTACAGGCAAAGTTAAAGCTTTACAACACTTGCTGACCCACTCGTTTAGTGGCAAAGCACTCGCTGTCAAACGTGTGACGGAGAATCAAGGCAAACGAACACCGGGCGTGGATGGTGACATCTGGGATAGTCCTGCTAAGAAAGCAGAGGCGATTACCCGTATGAAACAACATGGTTATCGTCCCGCACCGCTACGACGCATTTACATTCCAAAGTCAAATGGCAAGCGTCGTCCACTCAGTATTCCGACGATGTTAGATAGAGCCATGCAAGCACTCTATTTGTTGGCACTCGACCCTGTGGTTGAAACGCTGGCAGATAACCGATCCTACGGTTTTAGAAAATCACGATCTTGCGCGGATGCTATTCAACAAGTTCATACAGTTCTCTCACAACGCACATGCGCCCAATGGATACTTGAAGCTGACATTGCTGCGTGCTTCGATACCATCGACCATAACTGGTTACTCGCCCATGCACCAATGGATAAAACCATCCTCCAGCAATGGCTCAAAGCAGGGTTTATTGAACAGGAGGTCTTTCACACAACCGATGAAGGCACACCACAAGGTGGCATCATCTCCCCTGCATTAGCTAATTTCACGCTGGATGGGCTAGAAGCGAAACTCCTAGAAAAGTACCCTAAATCAGGCTTCAAAGGAGAAAACCCGAAAGTCAATCTGGTACGTTATGCCGACGACTTCATCATCACAGGTGCAAGTAAAGAATTACTAGAAAATGAAGTCCGTCCATTGGTAGAGGCATTTCTCGATGAACGTGGCTTAAGGTTATCTGATGAGAAAACAACCATCACACACATCACAGAAGGCTTTGATTTCTTAGGGCAAAACATTCGTAAATACAGCAATGGCAAGCTCTTGATTAAACCCTCTCGCCAAAACGTGAAAACCTTCCTCAATGACATCCGTCACACTATCAAATCCAATGCACAAGTCACGGTGGGTGAATTGATTACACGTCTTAATCCCAAAATCAAAGGATGGACAATGTATCATCGGCACGTTTCAAGTTCAAAAACGTTTAGCTACATTGACTATGCCATCTTTCAAGCACTCTGGCGATGGGCGGTGCGACGACATCCGAATAAAGGTAAACGCTGGGTCAAGCAGAAATACTTCCATAAAACTGGCACATGTCGCTGGGTGTTTTTAGGCGATCTACGTGGCGAAACAAAGCAGCTTCGCTATGCTCGTGATACACGTATTGTGCGTCACCGCAAAATCAAAGGCGAAGCTAACCCCTATGACCCACAATGGGAAGTCTACTTTGAGCAACGACTAGGACTGAAAATGTTGGATACCCTGAAAGGAAAACGGCAATTGCGACGACTTTGGATTGAACAAAATGGCTTGTGTCCTGTTTGCCAACAGAAAATCACTGAGCTAACAGGCTGGCATAATCACCACATCGTGTGGCGCTCTCATGGTGGCACTGATACGATTGATAATCGGGTGCTACTGCATCCCACCTGCCACCGACAAGTTCATGCACAAGGATTATCCGTTGTGAAACCGCGTTCGGCAACGAGCGTTTGAAAGGCTTGAGCGGTATGATTGGAAACCTTCACGTACCGTTCTTAGGGGGCTTAGGGACAGCAATGTCCCTTGGCTACCCGATAAAATGTTCCAGCGACCTACATAAAGAATTGATTTGTTACACCTAATTTCAAGTGACCAAAACGAATGGTTCGATTTGAGGGATATCATATCCTGAATTAAACCCGCCAAATAGCGCATTTTCATATATCAGCGGCTTGATATCATAGATTCAATAATACGTTAATAAATATAAATTGATTATTAGGCAAATGAAATGTGACTAGTTGGTTGATAATTACCAACTATCTACACCTCAATAAATTCTTGAAGAGTTAATTGATTGCCGTATAAGATTTTTATGCGCTTTTGTGCAGGATAAGTATTAATCCTAGAAACAGATGGACAAATGAATAGGTTGGTTGTGTAAATGCCTTATCGTAGAAAACAACATTCATTATCCGAAACTGTCACTGCGTTTCTTATCTTAACTATAGGCGGGATTGTTATTTTTGCATTCGTTACTAGTTTACAAACGCAACAAGAAAAAAATATGTCGTCTAAAGAGTTAACTAGCCTTGACTTCATTGAAACTGAGAAACTATCAGAAAAGCTAGATTTATCTACTTCTGATATACAAGTCATCCAACCAGCATCCACTTTTTCTCCATTTGAAGCTTCTAAAGCACCAGAAAAACAGCTAGCACCTAACTTCGCACTATACTCGTTAACTGATGATAGGATTGAGTTATCTAATTTCATAGGACAACCTATCATCTTGAACTTCTGGGCATCATGGTGCGGTCCTTGCAGATACGAGATGCCAGAATTGGTACGCATATACGAATCATATCAAGATAAGGGATTAGCTATCCTCGCTATAAACATGACATTTCAAGATGAATTAGGGGCCGTTCACGATTTTGTCGATGAGTTTGATCTTCCATTTACTGTACTCCTTGATGAAGACGGTACTGTGACAAATGAATACCATATTTTAGGGGTACCGATGACTTTTTTCATCAAGGCTGATGGTACGATTCTCAGTCAATACATAGGAGCAATGAGAGGTCAACAAATTGATGTATTTGTAGAAGCATTGTTTGAAGACTAGGCAGGATGAAACAGTGAACATGATAACCAAAATCCAGAAAGTAAACAGTAGAAAAAGATACAAGAATAAAATTGAAAAAGATTTCTTATTCCATCTGATAAACAATTTATAGACAGCTATTTTGTGATTATAGCGGAAATGAGTAACCAATTATTACCAATGACATAATGATTCGGATAAGGAATAGCATTGAATATATTTTCAAGTGTCAATTGAATTGAGTCGCTATACATCTCGTACAACATATTTGGGAGTCAGTCTCATGGACGATTACAAGCGCCAATACAAGCGACGGAGTAGTACTAGCGTTCGCGACCGTCAAATAGCGCGTAACCGCCGTAAACAGATTATCACTAAGATGAAAAAATCTTCTGTTTCCAAGTTGTCCGACTTACCGATACCGAACCGTACAAATAATATACTTGCAAAAATACAGTTAATACTACTTGATGTAATGTGGTTATTCGTTACCCGACTTCCCCTTGTCAAAATAAGCAGTTTGATAGTTTTTGCTATTTTGTTTGTGTTCATGGGTAATTATATATTTTCTACTACAATATCTCCCAATATATACAGTATAAAAGTCGAATTGGGGGGATTGACTACCGAAGAAGCTGCGTCCAAATTACAAAAAGAATGGGAAGAAAATTTTCTTATTGATTTGACTTTAGATGGTAATATTATTTTGCAAGTTGCACCGACTGAACTTGGCTTATCACTTGATACAAAGGCAACAGCTGATTCGGCTAAAAACTTAGGATTATCTAGTCTACCATTTGGGGCATCAGCTGACCCCACAATTCATGTGGATTATTCAACCGCTCAAAATTACTTATTAAGCTTAAGTGATCAGATTTATGTAGCGCCATATGAAGCGGGATATGCCTGGCAAGATGGTGAATTAGTGGCATTACATGGTCAATCGGGTAAACAACTTGACATTTCTTTAAGCTTGGAGCATCTATCTCAATCTTCTGTTAACATTATCTCAAATCGCCGTATGCAGTTGTCGACAATTGAGTTATTACCTAGAGCTATGGATGCCTCACTATACCTTGATGAAGCCTATGCGTTTCTAACGAGCGAAATTATTTTGGAAGGATATGATCCATTTTCACATGAAACAATTTCTTGGAAAGTGGATAATGAAACTGCGTCTAGTTGGTTAACAACGGGTACGAATGGGTTGACCGTTCGTGAAGAGTCTTTTGTTAAATATATTCAAAATATCAACGAGGGCTTAGTCAGTAGCGATAGCCCCCGTTATCTTGATGAACGACATTCGCTTGCGAAAATTCAAGATGCTTTACATACAAGTAATCCCAATATTCTTTTACGTATTCGATATTTGCCACAGCCATATGAGATTGAACAAAGCGACAATGGATTTCTAATCGGTCGCAAAAACGGTATTCCCTTTCTATTGATCTCAGAGGCAAATCCTGCGGTAGAATGGAATCAATTGACAATTGGACAACAGATTCAAATTCCGTCACGCGATGAATTAATCCCAGAAGATCCGATTCCTAACAAACGGATTATTGTTGATCTTGAAACACAATGGCTAGTTGCATATGAAAATGATGAAATTGTATTTAGTTGGGGGATTTCTTCGGGACGAGATACAGCACCTACATATCCCGGTGTCTTTCAGGTTATTACACATAATACAGTTGCATATGGAAGTAGCTATACATTATGCAATACAGAAGGAACCGATTGTGGTCAATGGGAGATGAACTGGTTTATGGGTATATATGAAGTCATACCCGGTTTAGTAAATGGTTTTCATGGAGCAGTTTTACTACCGAATGGAGGGTATCTTGGCGGTGGTGGTGTATCAAATCCTTCAACATTCGGTTGTGTAATGTCTTTGGATTCTAATGCGAGTAGACTCTTTGAATGGGCAGAAATGGGTACTATCGTTGAAATTTTATCAGAGGAGTTTGAACCTGAGAGTCAATTAGGGCGACAAGCCTTAGAGTTTATTGATAGCATTGATACGGCCTACCGTCCTGCATCCGCATAAAAGATAATTTTGTGGATTATCATACAAAAGTAGCTCTCGAAATGTTGAAATCATTGATCATAAATTAAAGATGAATCAGTCTTATACATCATATATAGATGATTTAGATTGAACAATCTGCACACAAACTCATGTCATTATATTATTAATGTGGCAGATCTTACCATCTGGTTTACCAATTAGTTTAGCCATAGTCAGATTCACACAGATTAGCTTTTCACAAGAGCAAAATGTAAACCGACTAACAAAGACTATGATCAATAAAGCAGATGGGTTGTATTAAACTTAAACTGACTAACTACTCATCAACTTGTCGTGCAACAAAATCAAAGCTCAAGGAGACGGATTCTTCGACACCATGATAATCAAACCCATTATCGGCGTCATTTAGAATCCCAAAATCACTACGATTGACGGTTGCATCGGCAACTGCTCGTATTTCATTGGCATTAACAAGTGTGAGCGACACGCTAAATGTTACAGGCTTGGTCGTCCCTCGTAAGGTTAAATTACCTGTAACCTGAAATGGGATGGTTTGACCTATTGCTACTTGGTCAGGTAATCCTGTAATTAGAGTCGGTACAAAATCCGCAAATTCGTAAATATCTTGTGCGGACAACAAAACGCAACATCGTATTGACCGATCTCGATCAGGATCATCTGTTCTCAGTGTACGTACATTAATTCGAATCGTTCCAATTTGCGAATTTGAGGGATTATTAAAATCAACAATGATGTCGCCAGCAACTTGTTTGGTGCGTCCGATAGCCGTCCCCAATGGGAAGGTCTCATATACAGAAAAACGGGCTTCAGATTCTTCTGAAACAATTCTGAAAAGTCGTGGAGGGGAATTTGTAGGTGATGGTGGCACAGACGTAGCTGTTGGTTGTATAACCGTTGGCTGTACAAATGTAGCGGTCGGGATAATACGTACAGGCTGAGGATTATCAGAGGTTGGAGAAGTAGCAGGTTGAAATTGAGGAGTAAAAATAAGCTGTGGCGTTAATGTTGGTTCTATACCACCTAGAGCTTGCACTACTTCCGTTGGTGCGACAATGCCTTGAACTGACAATGTAGGCGCACTTATTGGTATACTAGGTTCCCCAGTGCCACCCGTAATACGTATAA
>CAYGTY010000237.1:2256-9011 GCA_964352825.1 uncultured Anaerolineaceae bacterium | reverse complement strand
GAGTTAGAACGTATCTCGGTTGAAAAAGCACAACATGGGGAAACGATTGTTTACGATGAGTTAATTTTAGGCAGTGGTGGTGTTCCGCATACCCTCGCCTATACCCCTATTCCCACAGACAATATTATATCGCCCGCTGTTATTATGATCCTTGTCGAATTAGACGAAATCTATTCATTCCAAAATAGCACCCTGCTCAATACAATCCTTGTATTTGTCGCATTGACTGCGTTTGCGATTGCGATTATTTATATTGCAATTTATCGTACAACAATCCGGCCTTTAGATATGCTAAGAACCATCTCCCACACCATGACCAGTGGTAAATATAATGAGCGCGCACCTGTGCTAACCAGTGATGAAGTCGGACAGTTAGCATCCGCATTTAATGAGATGGCAATCGCTGTCCAACTGCGCGAAGATAGTCTCCAAGATGCTCGCGAACAAGCAGAACGCGCGAACCAAGTGAAGTCGATGTTTTTGGCAAGTGTCTCGCATGAATTACGAACCCCTCTGAATGCCATCATCAACCTAACTAAATTTGTGGGGCTAGGTATGTATGGGACAGTCAATGATGAGCAAATCGATATTCTCAGTAAAGTTGAGGCACGCAGTAAGGATTTGCTCAATTTAATTAACGATGTGCTGGATATATCAAAAATTGAGACGGGCTCACTTGAGCTTTTCATCGAAGATGGTTTGCAGATTAGCGACATTGTGCGATCTGCAATCGAGACAACACAGAGCTTGATTCTTGATAAACCTGTCATCATGTCACAAGACATCGCAGAAGACTTACCTAGCTTAAGAGGTGATGCACAACGTATTCAGCAGATTGTATTGAATTTGCTGTCAAATGCGTGTAAGTTTACACAAGAAGGTGAAATCCATGTGCGCGTCTATCTTGAGCATGAGGAAATCATCATATCCATTTCAGATACAGGCATAGGTATCCAGCCAGATAATAGTGAGATCATTTTTGAAGCCTTCCGTCAAACCAAAGAAGGACTTCGTAAAGGTGATGGCACAGGACTCGGATTACCCATCTCTCGACGATTAGCAGAAGCCCATGAAGGACGTGTTTGGGTGGAGAGTACCTTTGGAATAGGGTCAACATTTTATATCGCACTACCGATTGAAACTACATTGATAACCACCTTATAACTAGGATTTTAGTATGTCGTCACCTATTTTTCTCTACGTTGAAAACGACGAACTCAGCCGTGAAGTGATGCGCGCAATAGTTACACGCGGTTTAGGATATGATAATATTACAATATTAGAGACGAGTGCTTATTTTGAAGAGAGCCTAGATAAGCTCGCAAGTAAACCCGATGTGATTTTCTTAGATATTCATATCGAACCGATTGATGGCTTTGAAATGTTAACTGTGATACGACAACATGATGTATTCGGCAAGATTCCAGTTATCGCACTTACAGCTAGCGTGATGAATGAAGAAGTCCGACGATTGCGTGAAGCAGGCTTTGATGGTGTTATTGCGAAACCAATTAACTATGACATCTTCCCTCTAGTACTGGATCGCATTCTCAATGGAGAGCAAATCTGGAATATCAAGTAAAACCGAAAATATGAAATAGATTTATTATTTGGAAGGTCTAAAAATGACAAATAAACATGCTCTAATTATTGATGATGATGCCTATAATGTTTATATTATGGAACGTTTTCTTGACCGAGAGGATATCTCTTATACTGCCATAACCGATACCTCTACCCTCGAAGATGTGCTAAAAAGCCTTCAAAGAATTGATATTGTTCTACTTGACCTTGAAATGCCAAAACGTGATGGCTATGAACTTATGGAAATTTTGAAATATCGTGTGCAACCAGACATACCGATTGTGGCGTGTACCGTTCATACATCGGAAATTAATCGTACACGGAAATTAGGGTTTTCAGGATTTATTGCCAAGCCACTCGATATTGATCGGTTTTCGGATCAACTCAAACGTATCTTAGATGGTGAATCACTCTGGGAAGCCAGATGATAAGCTATGATTCCACAAAAAATAATGCTAAAAGGATATTGGGAAAATCCTCAGAGTCGTGAGTCAGCCTGTCAGAAAAATTCTTACTGCATTGCTGAAGCTATAATAATACATTTGTCCATTTGATATACTCGGCGAGTTACAGGTTCAGATTGAATTAAAGAGCATAAAACATGTCGCAACAATGGCAGATTCAATCATTGGTGGTTGATATTTTTACGCCACCCGACAATCCAGTTCATCAATTTATCTTGACTGTTAACAACATCATGAATAGCAATACCGTGTTGATAAAAGGTCAGGCGGATAAGTCGATTACGATTGATGACCGCTGGTTACAGGGCAATATTGCATTTATCTATGACTGCCTCAAATATAGTTTTCAAGATTTATTTTTGGATTTCGATAAATATATAGGGCATTATGATTATTATGATTGGGAAGAAACAACCGAATCATTAGGTGATTTTTACGCGGGTTATACGCCATGGTTAAAGCAAATCATTAAACTCGATATTTCGATAAAAGCCAAACCTGTTAGTTATCTCGGGTTTATTGAACGACTCTACTGGATGTTGAGGTTATCACCTGTCTATCACTTTCCTATACAACAACATGTCGATGAAACAAGAGCAATTAGTATAATTCAAGATGTGTGTGCGATGTTATTTGGAGCAGAGTGGCGTTTGGAAAATCTAAATCAGCAGTCAGTTGGCTTACCCCATTGGGTCAATCACCCATGGACATTTTATGATATAACGCCTGATTTCTTAAACTCCACTGGATATTTTGGTTGGAGTGATGAGGATGAAGTATCTGATGATGCCTATTTTGATGGTGGTGCATCCGATAGTTGCATGTTCTTTTTTAAGGATAAGACCTTTTATTTCTTGCTGACCAACGGCGCACCTTAATCATCACGCAAGACCCATGCCATCGCTTTATCATAGTCCTCATGTTTGAAGAATTGAGATTTATCTTGGTTGGGGGCAAGATTGAGGAAGGTATTGGCAAGCATCAAAAAGACATCCCCTTTATGGACAATTGCCGTACGTCCGGGGGCTCGTATTGGTATTTTGGCTTGGAGCTTACCAAAGCGTCTGACCAAATCACGCATCCCTGTATTGTTGCTTTCATCAAGTTGAACAATATAGCGCAAGGTTGTTTCGGTTGGCGATGTGGATAAAATTTCTTCGACAATTTCAAAGAATTTATCAATGCCATTCTCACCAACAAACTTGAAGATATGCACACCCTCAGGTGATGTTTCGTATAAGAGACCTCTGTCGCTTTCTGTGCCTGCTGTCATATGTTCCCCTTAGTTATCTATTGTTCTAATAACCATTGTATCGCTTTTTCTTCCTCACCGTTTTGGAAGAAGCGACTTTTATCACGTTTTGGAGCAAATGTACGAACAAAGGAATCCGCTAGGGTGACAAGTCCATCGGGGTTATGGATAATCGCTGTACGTCCATTGGGACGATCTGTGATACTTTTGTCGAGTTGTTGGAAACGTCTTAATAACTGCACCATTGAGGCTTGACCATTAGACTGCGTGGTATCAACGATATACCGTAAAGTCTCATCAGAGGAATGTTGCGACCATAACTCATGCAGATACTCAAATAAATCATCTAAACCTGTTTCACCGATACCTGTAAAAACAAATTTATGAATCCCATTATCAAGTAGGCTATATTGACAGCCGATCTTCTCTTGTAAAACAATCATACTCATTACCCTATTCAATATATTAATCCCTAGTATCACTCTACTCAGGATATATAAATAGAATATTGGGTAATTCTAAATACTTGATGATGAAGAGGTTCTATTATTTTTTACGGCGTTTACGACTATTTTCTGCTTGTTTGAGGATATCAGTCACGCTAGGTTGTTCTCGTTTGGGTTGTTCGGGTTGTTGTGGAGTAGGAAGGGTATAATGTGCAATCCCTTTCTCGCGACGGCGTTTCGCAATCTCCAAATTTAACCGCCCGTTGCTCTCCATATCATGATAGTTGATGCCCCAATATAGAACTTTCCCCGACTTTTCGATCATATCACGAATCTCAGGATTTTCGTTACGATAGAATACAAGTGCGATATAAGGTAAGGCTTGTGGATTATTGATTTCGCGTAAGGCAAGCGCGGCATTTTTTTGCCGTTTGATGTCTGACCCATCCATCAATTGTTTAACCTTACGGGTGATGTCTGTATCAGTTGGTTGAATCGGAGGAATCCGTAAAAGTGTTTTTTTATCAACATCACGTTGACCAGAGCGAGTTGTTTGGAGTGCATCAACACCTAATGTTGACCCCAGCTTAATATCTTTGAACATCCCGCCTGATGATGCACTTCCAGCAACATCGGTTTGATGACGCAGAAATTCAGCTTCTTCTGGGTCAATACCGGATTGAATTTCACGGTCAATCTTAAAAAAATCAAAAATAGCATCGACAGTTAAGAAGCCTGCCTTTTCAGCATTTTGAACACGCTTCCCAGCCCACATAATCACACGTTTAATATCATCATCGGTTTCTTCACGCGCGCGCTGTTGTAATGCCATTAATGCGCCAGTTTCTTCGACCATACCAATAACTAAGGCAGCTTGTCGTCGAATGCCAGCTTCTTTATGATAAAGTCGTGAAATGAGTTCAAGTGTCTTCATAAGTCAAAGTCCTAGTTATCGCATATATTACATAGTATTACTATGACATAGGTTAACCATACTGTCCTTTGAGACTATGTTAGAAATTCTTAACTTTGACTTCTCAGACATGGGCTATGTGCTTAGGTACTACAATCCATTCCATCGCATCCACCGATGTCACAACCATCTAAGCCGCCACAATCCATCCCATCGCACCCACCGATGTCACAACCATCGCCACATCCGCCATCTGTATCCATACAATTAGGGACACCGTCACAATCTAAATCCACACAGGAAATCATATCCCACGGGGAATAGATACAAGCATAAAACCCGACATCCGCTGCATCTTCACCATCACAGCATCCACCGCCATCACCTTGTTTACGATTACGACGTTTTTTACCTTTTTGCTTAGTCGGATGGTCAGCATTGTCGTCATCGCTAAAAAACTCATCCACATCCTGACCCGATTTCTTGTTATCGGACATCAATAACAATGAGTGAAGAATGTCCCGATGGTTAATACGAGCATACGGTATGCCATCAGTTACAGTCGTGAGGCGCGTCAATAACCGTTGAATCGGTTCAATCAACATCTTCTGCACTGCTGATTGATAATGAAACAAGTCGATACTGTCTAAGCCACGTTGAATGTCTTCAAGAATCAATGCAATTTCGTTTTTCACCCAATTCACGCCATCTTGATTTAAGACCAGTGCTGTATCACTGACTTGAGCATAAGGCATGAGTGGATTATATTGCCCCTGATGATAATCTTCGGCATAATCCTTAAGTGCATCTAATAAATAGAGGTATGCACCATATTGCGAGCCGATGTTGGCTAAGGCAGTTTGATTTTGTGTTTGTCCTGCTAGGCTAGCTGTCATCGCAAAGATGGTCGCGCTACTTTGCATCGATGGTAAAAGCGGGTTTTGATGATTTGCCTCCGCATAAGATTGTTCATCTTGTAGTGATAAAAGACGCGAAGTATCAAATGATAAAGTCGTCAATGTGTCACGAGCTTGAGTCGCTAAACGTGAAGTCATTGTTTTCAGTAGGCGTGTGGGCAATTGTAGCCCTTTACCATCGCGTAAATCATCTTCCACACTGGTATTCACAAGCATGACAGCAATCGCGGCAGCAAATCGACTAGACACCGTTTGATTGGTGCGAACATGTTGACGAGGATTAAGAGGACAACGGCGCATGACATCGTCTTCGAGGGTTTCGCATTGTGCTTCTGTCAGCATATTGAGCAAGATAATTTCATGGTTGGTAATCAATCTCGATACCATCCCATAATCATCGCCTAGAGCATGACAGACCCCACACATATGCTTTTTATAATCGGTGCGTTCTGCACAATTGATCATACCTGCCACAAAGCGGTGCTGATTCGTTAACATGTCTCCCCCTCATGTATCTAAAAATCAGTTGTTTGTTGACATCTCAGGGGATAGTAACTTACCATCCCCAACATAGCAAATTTTGAATTAACCGCGACGACGCATAAATTGAACCATTAGCATGAAGCTGAGCAAGGCACTCAGTTCTTCATCTCGGTCAATCTCTTGGTCAACCAAATCAATTGTGAAGGAACTCTCAAAGAAGGCGTTTTGCTTTTTAATCGTCATCACAGGATCGGTGGCATCATCTAATGAGGGGCTACGATAAGCCGTATAAGACGGATTAAATACATATCCAGATAACATCCCAACAAAAGGAATCTCTTGGAATAAAGTATCAGCAATTTTGACCCATGGATTGTCTTCTTTAATCCACATCATCTGATTTTCAGCCGTATCATCAACCATATACGTCGCACTCCAGATTGACCGCCAGCCCTTCGCCTTGACACTCCCAAAGGTTTCATCAGTCGCTGAATCGTAGAAAGTATAGCGCGTATTAAAATCTAGAATTTTGTTGGCACGGATATTGTAGATTTCTTGTTCTTTGGCTTGACTGCGATAGATGCGAATATCTTCTTTCAGTTTGAAGATTTTCTGGCTGACAAATAAGATTTCCCTATCTTTGGCATCGGTCACAATAATACGGGGTGCAAGTGCCAGCAGTTTAAAACGTAAATT
>CAYGTY010000237.1:0-2156 GCA_964352825.1 uncultured Anaerolineaceae bacterium | reverse complement strand
CAACGAAATTCTCACATAGCACTCACACGCTAGATTAAGAAATAATGTTATTCTTATACCCATCTTAAAGATTATGGTTGTGGTTTACAATTTTGTCTTTATAATTTATGTGTAAATCCACTAATCAGTAAATGGGTTACTCAATTTGGTATTTACTCGTATGAACCTCAAAATAGATGGTAAGCGTCTCCTCAAAGATTTTGAAGACTTAGCTGATATTGGTGCAACGGTTGGCGGTGGTGTGACACGTCTCGCGCTATCTAATGACGACCTTGCCGCGCGCTCTTGGTTTGCTGATCGTATCGAAGCAGCAGGCTTATGGGTACAAGATGATGAAGTCGGCAACCTCAGTGGTGTGCTGTCCTGTGATAATCCTGATGCAAGAACACTACTCATTGGCTCGCATCTTGATACCGTCCCGAATGGTGGGCGTTATGATGGTTCAATTGGTGTTTTGGCTGGTTTGGAATGTTTACGAACTATTCAAGAAGCAGGAATACCTCTGAGTTGCAATTTAGAGGTTATCAACTTTACAGATGAAGAAGGCACATGGAAATCATTACTCGGCAGTTATGGATTAATCGGCAAACTGACCCCTGATGATATTAATGACTCGCTACAAGACAATGGTGCATTTCGTGCGGCATTATATCGCGCAGGGATTCTACCACCCGAAATCCAACGGGCAAAGCGTGACCCCGAGTCCCTAATCGGATATTTAGAAATGCACATCGAGCAAAGCAATAAGCTCTATAGGGCTGGGATTGACCTCGGCATTGTCACTAGAATTGTCGGGCGAACCACCTTTATTGTCACATTTTATGGGGAAGCTGCTCATGCAGGTACGACAACTGCTGAAGAACGCCGTGATGCTTTACAAGGAGCCGCGGCGTTTATTATTTTAGCGCATAGTGTGCTGACGCAAGAATTCCCTGAAGGCGTGGTTAATTGCGGTCATGTCAGCGTCAAACCTGATACATTTAATGTTGTCCCCTCGCAAGCCTCCTTACGCGTTGAATGTCGCCATCCAGATTCAGCCTCTCTGCAAGATATGGAATCACGGGTTATCCGCCTTGCACAAGACTGTGCCAAAGATTATCGTTTATCAGTCAATACAGACCGAGTTTTCCATCGTTCAGCCGAGCAAATGTCCACAGACTTTGTCCAAGAGTTTGAGACAGCTTGCGATGAAGAGGGGGTCAGTTATATGCCAGTCACCAGTTATGCAGGACACGATGCACAAGTCATGAATCAGGTTATCTCAAGCGGTATGATTTTCTTACCCTCTGTCGAAGGCATCAGTCACAATCCGAAAGAATTTACCGAATGGCATCATATCGAGCAAGGTGCTAATGTCCTGCTCCGCACCATCTTGCAAATCGCAAACAAGGATTAATGTTTGCTGGGTTTTTAACAACAACAAGATATTTCGGTATATGATAAATATACGCTCCAAGATAGATAAAAGGTAAGTCATCATGAAATTTTTGAATCGCCGTGAAAGAGAAAAAGAAATGCGAGCCGAGGGACGCTTGCCTGATGGTCAATCATTGACAGAAAAGTTCCCTGTCTTGACCTACGGACCTGTCCCCAAGTTTGACCCCAACACATGGGATTTGCGGGTATTTGGCGCAGTTGAATTACCAGACGGCGAAGAATCGATTCGCTGGACATGGGATGATTTCCTCAAGCTCCCGACACAAACCATCACAACCGATATTCATTGTGTCACCCGTTGGAGCAAGTTTGATACCACATGGGAAGGTGTCATGTTTCGTGATTTTGTCAAACTCTTTAAATTGACATCCGAAGCACATTACGTCATTGCTCATTGTGATTATGGTTACACCACCAATTTACCCCTCGAAACCATGATGGATGATGATGTCATGCTGGCGTATAAATACGAGGATAAATGGCTCAAAGACCCCGATATGATGGAACATGGTGGTCCAGTTCGCACCCTCGTCCCCAAGCGTTATTTCTGGAAAAGTGCAAAATTCTTACGCGCCCTAGAATTTAGCCCAGTCGATAAACCCGGATTCTGGGAACAAGGTGGCTATCATAATGACGGCGACCCCTTCAAAGAAGAACGCTACTCCAAACGGCGCGGATTCTTTTAGAGATTTCTTCGTAATGGCGAGATATATCTCGCC
>CAYGTY010000236.1:0-9080 GCA_964352825.1 uncultured Anaerolineaceae bacterium | reverse complement strand
GCACTCGTACAAGGTCATTGGACAGGTGAAGAGTCAGCACTAGAAATAATGAAGGTCGGATAAAGCGTAATTATTATTTATGGGTATCCAGAGATTGTAGATAATGAATAAGTGGATTCATCCCACTATCCACAATTTCTGGATGTTCACTTAGATACGTTTTTGTATCAAAATTTGGGTTTGGATTGTAACCTAGATTCACACCCTGTTTTACATAGTGCCAAATGGGGTTTATATTTGCTTGTTGCACATCAGGGTATTGTGCGAGATACCACTGACTATCAAAATAACCTGAATGCCAAATCACAACCACACGCTTAATCCATTTGAGAGGCAGAGGAATCCTATCTCGTATGGATTGAATGATGCCACTGATGCCTTGATTATGTTTAGCACGATGATAAGCAATGGTTAGTCGTTTTAATTGTTTTTGGAGATTTTCTAGAGTTTGCTGTTCTGCTTCAAGTTGTTTTTGGAGATTTTCTAGAGTTTGTTGTTCCGCTTCAAGTTGTTTTTTGAGCATCCGAATTTGATTAATTTGAGAAGTATGCTTAGATTTTAGATAATCCATCGCAATTTGATGCTGTATACGATAATCATTCATAAATGCCTGCCAATGTGGACCACATAACTGACATAAATCTTTATAATATCCTACTATTTTTGTAGATGGATAACCTTTATCAACCAGTGCATAAGGTATTTTATGATGTTTTTGGGATGGGTCAATCAAACTTGCAATTTGGGATATGCCATCTTCATCAATCTCTTGTTGCAAATAATCAGCAAGTCGTTTGACCTCTAAAGTCGGGCGATAGAAAAAAGTTTGGTAATTTACCCAAAGCCCATCTTCAGGGTTCAGTTCATATGAGAGATGGTCATGATACGCTTCCCATATCACCATTGCTTCTTCAAATGTAAAATCTCGGGCGGGTTGCCCACTTTGTAGAGACAAGATAACCTCAAGTGGGTTACGAATACAGTATATTATCTTTGCATCTGGAAATGCTTTACGCCAAAGTGGTAGGGTTATAGACATACGGGGGTCTTTAAATACAATCTTCGAGCTGTGTTGCTTATTGAATATTGATAACATCCTATCAATATAGGGTGAAAACATATCTTGATTTTCCCACCCGTGTTCAATTGATGAAGCTGAATGCCATGTTGCCCCTAGGGCTTGTAATATATCATTATTTAACTCCATAACTTCT
Source organism: uncultured Anaerolineaceae bacterium (assembly GCA_964352825.1). Classification (GTDB taxonomy): domain Bacteria; phylum Chloroflexota; class Anaerolineae; order Aggregatilineales; family Phototrophicaceae; genus UBA6055. The sequence goes on along the minus strand of CAYGTY010000236.1, from coordinate 7,866 downwards.
ATATTTTCCCAATATCCATAGGCATTATCATAAGGATTGGGAGCTAGGAGTTCATCCGTCTCGCCTGCGAAGAATCCCATCATCGTAAGCAAGTGGGTTACCATAGATGTACCGCTACGGTGCATTCCTACTACTAAAACAATTGACATATTGCTGTTAACCATTTCTTTAAATTCATTACATATGAAATTGCACATCTACTGCAAACGGGTTATCATCTCGCCTTATTATGCAGTACAGTCATCGGATTATATGATGTCCAAAATCCGTCATCATAGACACATCATTCTACTTATCGTTATTTCAGTATGTATCAACCTAGCTCTACTCACATTCTACTATTGGGATAATGGAAGCAAGCAACTTCTTGGTGACGAAGTATATTATCAACAGCTTGCTTTGCAATATGCTAATGGAGAAAATGCCTATCCAAATTTACTATGGCCAAATCTACAAGCGGAATGGATGTCTATCGTTTATCGTATATTTGGTGAAGGGTTGCTAGCCATTCAACTCATACAAATTATACTTTGGCTATTAACGGGTGTAATTGTCTACCGAATTGCATTATCAATTAAAGCGACTTCACAATATGCAATCTATGCTTTAGCCCTTATGTTATTGAATCCAGAATTAATGGCATTCTCGCATTATCTCTGGGCAGAAACTATACACCTCTTTTTCTTCTGCGTCATGTTATGGGGGCTGATATGTCATCCAAGAAATATTATAATTGTAACCATCTCTGGCATATCATTAGGCCTGGGATTACTGAGTAAACTATTATTGATACCCTTTATTCCGATATCTCTTGCGCTCTATATTTTTCTCAACAGGCAGTATTTATTTTGGAAAACAATAGGGCTGATAGCCATCTTTTTATGCAGTATGTATCTGACGATAGCACCCACAATAGAGAGAAATCGTGAACAGTTTAATGCTCCAATGATTGCAGACAGCACCCTCTTTAATATCTGGGTCGGACTAAATGATACAGGCAAGACTGAACACGAATCTGAGATAGTGGGTGAAATGTTTCAAGATTATATGGAGTTGGGAAATACACATCAAGAACGTAATCAAGTCGTTAAAGCTGAAATCGAATTGTTTATGCAATCTAGTGATATACTGTCTATTGGCATGCATCAGTTATCAAAACAATATTTTCGATTATTTTACTATGAATCATTTTTCCTAAAGCAACTACCATATCAAAGTGCCCCCTCTTATCCAGATTTCCCCATCATTTGGGTAGGATTGATTGCTATATATGTGATTGGTTTCTATATATGTAGTTGGTTATGTGCAATCTATGGATTAGCTACTATGTCTTTTGAAACAATAGACTGGCGACTATTGTTCGTGCTATTTCTACTATATAATTTGGCAATATTTTTTGTGATTCATAGCAAGCCCCGCTATGTTATTCAGCTTTACCCAACGGTAGCGATTTTTGGGGCAGTTGGCATCGCGCGATTAATAAATATATTTAAGCAATATTCTGTGGCATCATTCGGGTGGTCGCTCAACAAATTACGTATACTGATTATGCTAATTCTGATAATTTTTTTTCTAACATTTACATTTCACCCAAATATTTTATGAGATAAAAAGTAGAACCGAGAAGATACCATGCAAGACATCCATATCGCACTCGCACAAGGTCATTGGACAGGTGACCAAGACACAACCAAAGACTTATATCGTGACCTTCTAGCTGGTGCCGTCAAAACAGGTGCGACGATGATTTGCTTACCTGAATTTTCGATATTACCTTACTTCCCTGGGGTGCGTGATGAGGCTGGTTTTCGTTGGGCTGAACCTTTGCGAGGTGGTGTGTCTGACCAGTTTTTCGGTGAACTCGCTAGTGAACACCAAGTCACTGTTGTTGGTAGTTTATTTGAGCAAGAGGGTGAGAATTATTGGGATACGGCGACCATCCATACACCTGATGGTAAGCTCAGTCACTATACGCGTAAAGTCCATATTCCATCGGGTGAAGGCTATCACGAGACAGATTATTTTGAGGGTTATGGTGAGTATCCTGTTCATCAATTGGATGTAATCAAAATGGCAGCACCGACTTGTTATGACCAGTGGTTTCCTGAATTAGCAAGGATTTATGCGCTCAATGGGGCAGAATTTATCTTTTACCCGACGGCAATTGGGAGTGAACCGACTGCCCCAGATTTTGATTCGGCTGCTGCATGGCAAACGGTGATGCGCGGTCATGCTGTCGCCAATGGTTTATTTATTGGTGCATGTAATCGGGTTGGACATGAAAACGCTGTAACTTTTTATGGCAGTAGCTTTATCTGTGACCCATTAGGGAATGTCCTCGCACAAGCCAGCCGTGACCAAGATGAAGTTATTCATGCTGTTCTCAAAGCTGATGTGCGTGAACAATATTTAGACTTATTCCCGTTATTGCATCAACGTCGCCCACAACATTATGGACGTTTGCTAGACCATTATGAGCAACAACCTGAGGGGCGTTGGAAGGATGAGTTGGACTAGAAGTTAATCACTTGATAGCCACTTTTGATGAGATTACGGAAACTGGGGTGTTTGTGATAGTCGTTTAACATCCGTAACCCTGCATTCCGCGCATCATGTTCGAGATTATGTTGGGCGATACAAAAGCTACAGACACCTGTGATAATATCTTCAACTTCTTTAAATGCACCATTGAGTGGATGGCTTGGGTCGCTGATAATAACAGCAGTTCGTGTGCCTTCACCATCGAAGATAACATCAATATAATCGCCACTTTCTTTAAATTCACGGGCGGCTTCGAGGGCATTATACACTTTCATCGCACTTTCACGGTTATCAACACTGCTATGAATTACAATTGCGACTTTGAGTGGGGCATCTGACATAATTATTTACCTAGCGTCTATGTGGTTAATTTCATGACTTAGACGAAACCAGAACCAAGATTATTACATTTACTAGAGATTATACAGACAGATAGGAAACCTTTATGACAACAATCAATCTTGTTACCGAAATACCAGGTCCTAAAAGCCAAGCTCTTGTTGCCCGTCGTGAACAAGCGACCTCACGCGGTGCAGCTAAATTGACACCTATTGCCGTAGAATCCGCTAAAGGCTCAACGGTACTCGATGTTGATGGGAATACCTTTATTGACCTTGCGGGCGGTATTGGTGTACTAGCCGTCGGTCATACGCCACAAGTCCTTGTCGATGCACTCAAAGAACAAGCCGAAAAGCTGATTCATATGTGTGCGATTGTCGCAACCTATGAGCCTTTTGTCGAAGTTGCCGAGTTGCTTAATCAAGTCTCGCCCGGTGACCATGCGAAGAAAACCGTTTTGCTCAATAGTGGTGCGGAAGCTGTCGAAGCGGCTGTCAAAATTGCACGTGCTTATACAGGTCGTCAAGCGATTATTGTGTTTGAAGGGGCGTATCATGGGCGTACCAATATGACGATGGCGATGACCAGTAAATATTCCTTATTCAAAAAAGGATTTGGTCCATTTGCACCAGAAGTTTATCGTCTGCCTTTCCCGAATCCTTATCGCACACCAATGGGCATGACTGAAGAAGAATATATCGAATATGCGATTCAACAATTGGAAAATGCTTTTGTTGCTCAAGTAGATCCCTCAGCAGTTGCTGCTATTGTGATTGAAACTGTGCAAGGTGAAGGCGGATTCATCCCAACGCCACCGCGCTTCCTAGAACGTATTCGCCAACTCTGTGATGAATATGGGATTGTAATGGTTGTTGATGAAATCCAATGTGGATTTGGACGTACTGGCAAGTTATTTGCAATAGAACATTATGGCATTGTGCCAGATTTGATGACTACTGCAAAATCACTAGCTGGGGGTATGCCCTTAGCCGCAGTTGTGGGGCGTGCTGAAATGATGGATGCACCACACCCCGGGGGACTGGGTGGAACATATAGTGGTAATCCGCTGGCTTGTGTCGCCGCAATCGAAGCGATTAAGATGATTAGCCACCCTGATTTCTTGGCACGGGCAGAAGCTGTTGGTCAGAGAATTCGCGAACATCTCAATCAAATTATGGCAGATAATGATATTGTCGGGGATGTGCGTGGACTTGGGTCGATGTTAGCAATGGAACTGGTGTATGACCGTGAAACTAAAGCACCCGCCGCTGCCGAAACATCACAAGTAAACTTAGAAACACTTAAACGTGGTGTGATTACTATCCGTGCAGGGCTGTATAGCAATTGTGTACGCTTCTTACCAGCACTCAATATCACGGATGAAGAAATTGATGAAGCTATGGCAATCGTCGCAGAATCCGTCGCAGTCGTCAATAAGGAACGCAAATTAGCACAGGCAGGTGATTAAATGTCGCGCTTAGAATTTTATATTGTTGATGTTTTTACCATTGGCAGGAAATACACAGGCAACCAACTCGCTGTCTATATTGGTAATCCTTCAACAGAAGTCATGCAAGAATTGGCAAAGGAAATCAATTTTTCAGAAATTACCTTTGTCACATCGACGACTCCTGAAAATGGCGGATACAATGTTCGGATTTTTATGCCAGAGGTTGAAGCTCCGTTTGCTGGGCATCCTACAATTGGAACAGCCTATATTATTCAGCGTGAAATCATTGGCGAACCTGTTGAAAGCATCAATTTGAATCTACAAGTCGGACAAATCCCAGTGACATTCGGTGATGATGGTGTTATTTGGATGGAACAAAACCAACCGACCTTCGGGCATATCTTTGAGCCTGAGCAAGTGGCGCGGATTCTGAATGTCGATGTCGCTGATATTGATACTCGCTTCCCCATTCAAGAGGTCTCAACAGGGTTACCCTTTATGGTTGTGCCGATGGTATCGCTGGATGCTGTTAATAAAGCGAAGGTCAATCTGGATAGGTTGCGCGCACGTCTGGGGGCATATGATGCAATCGGACCTGCGATATTCTGTGCTGAGTCCCTACATGAAGAAAATGATATTCATGTCCGTGTACTCGACGACATATATGGCGCACCTGAAGATCCAGCAACAGGGAGTGCGAATGGCTGTATCGCAGGCTATCTGATTCAGCATAACTATTTTGATAGCGATACAATCTCGATTCGCTCCGAACAAGGCTATCAAATTGGTCGTCCGTCTTTGCTCCATCTCGAAGCTGAACAAACAGACGATGGTATTTCGATCCGTGTTGGTGGTGAAGTCGAAATGGTCGCACAGGGGCATTTGGCTTCGGATTAAAGTATAAGTGATGAGAAGCAGGGTAAACTACCTGCCTCTCGTCAGTCTATTGTATTATACTAACATCCCATAGAGGTTTGTTCCGGGGGCGGTAGGGTCATCACCAGCAAAGAATTCAACAACGTATTCAATAAATTGCTCTTTATTCAGTATTTCACTATCATCTGCTAAAGACGTGAAAGCTGCATGACTATCCGTACTTGCGATATAATCACTCCAACTTTTAAACCAGTCTGTATACTCTTTTTCAGTGATATGACCATCATCATTGGCATCAAGCAGCTCAAAAGAGCTAACAGCAGTACCTATAAGCATATCATGGGTCGGTGTGGTATCGGTTCCCATTTCAGCTTTAGCAGCATCTGCAATACGCATCCAAAATCCAACAAATTCATCTTGACTCAGTTGACCATCTCCATCGGTATCAATCATTGCACTCAAACCTTGCCACCACTGAATGCGGTCTGCTCGCGTGTGTTTAGCACTCTCAGAATTAGGGTCAATTCCCCGTATTTCACCTAATCGATCAAGTTGAGTCATAAAAACGTCTTCAGTTATATAGTTACCACTGTCAAAAGCACGGAAGAAATGTAGAAATTTTTTCTTTTGAAAATCGCTTGCCATGAATATTGCTCCAAGATTTATTAAATGTGAAATCATTTCACATTATTACCCTCAGAGTAGGTTGCAAAATGAATAATGTCAAACTCAATTAACTATCGCATAACATTTGAAGCAACGAACTGATGTTTAGTGTCAGTTGTGAAGTCGAAATGGTCGCACAGGGGCATCTGGCTTCGGACTAGAACATTTAGTGTTTTAGCTTGTCAGCAAACAGCTTATTGTTGGTAAGCTTTGATAATTCTCTCGAAAATAGCACTTCTGCCTCTTCGATTGCTTTATCTTTATGAGATTTTACATAAGACTGAATCAACTCAAACGCCTCATTAGGCAGATAAGACTGGTTGCGATATTGTTTACCTTGAGTGATAACACACCATGGATAACGATGAATAAATTGAGAATCGGATACAAAAGCTGTATAACCTGTAGGTGTGAAAATTCTGATGGAGTAGTATGGATAACCACCTGTGTGAAATACACCTGACTTACATGCGTCATTAATTAATTGAACTTTCGATAGTTTATCAATGACAGTATCTACGACTGATTCAGGTAATGTAATGTTAACTGATTTTCTATAATTATATATCCATCCAACAGAAAATCGGCCTTCAACATTGATTGACCCATTTTGGAAGAAAAATCGATATTCTGCTATTGTTCTAACATGCACAGAGAAGCTGTCTTCAAATCTTATCTCCTTAATATCATGTAGATGTAATATTGGCGATAGTATGTATGGCAACAGATTCATGTGTTTATGAATACCGTCAACAGCAAGAATCAATAAAAGAGCGAATCTCGGATGCGTCATATTGGGGTCAAAGTAAGGATTCTTATATTCTGCTGCTTGTCGAGGTTCAGGTTCAGGTTCCGATTCCTTCTTGATGAAATGAATTTTCATACCCAAGCGAGCAAACAAAGAGTATTGAATTTTGATGCCCAATAGGTTCTTGGCGGTGAAGAGAAATAGTAAAAAGAAGCGTTGTTCTGATGGGAGATCATTAAAAACAACTTTTTGCGACGGTTTATCATTTTTTTTCTGACACAACATAATCCATTTAGTCAATAACAGTTAAACCATCCTAATCAATGTCCCGTTAGAATGGTCTAAATTTATGTAGGCTAATGAATCCACATGACTTATTGTCGATATGCGTCAATCATAGCTTCTTGCACATCTAATTTGAGGTAAGGTTCAAGGATAATCAGTGCCTCAGCAGGAATAGCTGAGTTAACAGTGAATTCTTCATTGTCAACTGTCGCGCCCCACGGCACATGATTTTCGCCTTGTGACCCAGAGTAAACTTTATACACAGCAGTCTTTGTTTCGACGATAATACTCAGTGAGGGGTAATCATCTGTCCATTCGATTAGGGGTGTGTATGCTTCGCGTTCAAGGTCAATCGTTGAGAGCTTGTTATTAAATGCTTCGACAACATCTGCTGGGATTACAATATCAACGGTTTCAGTCAATTCATCATAGGTGATTTTATAGGTCGCTGTGCCTGTCAGTGTGCCATCCTCTTGCATCCTTAAGTCATAATCTGCTTGAATCGGTGCGATTGGTGATAACCCCGTCCAGTAATTTTGAATGTGTACCGTCCTCACATTATTCATATGGATGCAGGGTGTACCTGTTGAGGCTAATATCCCAATAATAGCGATAAATCCAATCCCGATAAACATTAGGATTGTCAATGCGATAAGTTGACTTCTGGATACCTCATCATTCTTCGGCTTGTTTTTTCTCTTTTCTAAAATCATATTAATACCTCTCCTTGTGGAGTCTCGAAAGAACTTGGGAATAAATCGACGGCTGGGATAGGTTGCCAGCCCTACGAAACCTTGTAGGGACTACAGCTTGCCTTGTTAGTGACTCAAGGTATACATCAAAACTTGTTTCTAAAGATTTATCCTATCATGAAACCCTTCGTGATTCTGTCAATATTTTGTATATTCGGTTTACTGCCTCTAGAGAGATTCACGAAAATATAGGGATGATAACAAAGTGA
>CAYGTY010000235.1:0-9100 GCA_964352825.1 uncultured Anaerolineaceae bacterium | reverse complement strand
GGAGGTAGATGTCGAGGTAAGGTTGCTACTCTAAAATAGAGTGATAGTCACAAAAGGTAAATTATAGGTGCTTATATTTTATAAGGGCGAGATATATAGCCTCGCCTTATGAATGCTTATAATAATATTTCATAACCCTGATTTTGAATAGTGTTTTAGTCTTTTTCTGCAATGAGTATGAGTGTTAGACCATTAAAGGGACGAATACGGTTTTCAAAGACAAAGAAGTATGCGCGAAGAACATGGTTGAGTACACGATTGAATAAGCTGTTAGAATAGCGGAAATTATATTGTTTGGCTGTGTCTACATTAGGTAGTAAACGCATCCTTATTTTACGTTCGATCCAACCGAGTAAATTCCAGTAATACATATCTTTGACTTTTAGGTTGGTAACATCAACATCTGCAAGTAGTGTGTCTTCCTCGTAGCGGTGGAAGTGTCCAAGCATTTCATCACGCGAGTCATAAAATTCTTGATGAGCGGGTACAGATAAGATTAGCCTACCCCCTGGGCTGAGTAATTGTTCTACTAATAATAGAAAACCTCTTGGATCTTCAATATGTTCTAGAACATCAATCATAATAATAGTGTCAAAATACTCACCGTTTTCGATGAGTTCTTCTGCTGTAGTCAAGGTGACAAGACTTGGGTCAAGATTTTGTGATTTAAGATAATCATGACTACCGTTAACCATGCTTTCACTGGTATCAAGACCAATGACATTTTTCCCACGTTGTTGCCCCATTGCTACAAGAATGCCAAACCCACACCCAATATCAAGCACTCGACCATTTGATGCACCAATAGTATCAATCATTTTGGACGCAATTGAAAATGTACGGAAATCTTTATTATGCCCAGGACTCATCTTTTGATAATGATCATCTAAAGGTGTTTGAGTTAGTTTATGCTGCACTGATTCTTGTGTCTGTGTCAAGGTAACCTCGTCTTTCTAACTGATAAAACAATATGATTCTACACTTACCTGTTGATTTTAAAAGGTATAATAAAGTTATTATTTAGCCTTTGTAAGGATTTTTCAGTATGGATACACTTAGCTCACAAAATGTCATTGAAAGTCTCCAAAAATTAAACTTGTCAATCGAGGTAATTGAGTTTGGAAATTCAACAGCAACATCGCAATTAGCTGCTGATAATATTGGTTGTGAATTGGGACAAATTGTGAAAAGTCTGGGTTTTATGATTAATAAAGAAACGCCCGTGTTAATCTTAACTTCTGGTGACCAGACTGTAGACGACCGTAAACTGGCGACATTGTTTGACGTTGGACGTAAGAAAATACGTATGATGAGTGTTGAGCAGTGTATTGAGATATTGGGATATGCACCGGGCGGTGTTCCACCGATTGGACATCGTCAAACAGGATTTGATGTTTACATTGATAATATGCTTAAACGATATGAGATAGTCTATGCGGCAGGTGGGTCAGCACAGACTATCTTCCCAATTGCGTTAGATACACTCCATCAAATTACCCATGCAAGGTTTGCTGATGTGGTAAAAGATTAAATCTATTCGGCAATATGGTCGCTAAAATAAGGCTTCCATGCACCACAGCCGTGAATAAAGGGTTGCATAATGGCACGCTCAGCTTGAACAATGTGCATTAAGTCGTGTCCACCCCATTCATGCAAAAGCTGCCCCAATGTAACTCGCCCTAATTCTGCATGATTTGAAGTAAGGTTGAGGTCACTTAGTTGGATAGAATCGACTAATTTGAGGTTTTCATTGCGAATTTCTTCAAATTCCTGAGCTAATTGCGAGCCTGTCATATTCTCAGTGAGCTTTGTCCCCTGTTGGTCTGGGTCGAATGCTTCAAAGTCAACGCCCTCTAAAAACGCTTTAGCGCGCACAGGGAAAATTGCTTTATCTAGGTCAATCAAGTGAATCAAACATTCCAGTGCTGACCATTCGTTTTGTTGAGGTTGACGGCGTAAAATATCATCTGAAAAATTTTGTGTTATCTGATGCCAGCGATGTGGGGTCGTACTGAGGACGGCTTTGAGATTGTGTAATAAATTATCCACGTTTTTAACTTCCTTTTGTATGAATGGTTGTTAAATAATATAATTTCCCAATTTCATTGCCATCAGGATAAACTAAGGGCAATGATTCTCCAGTGATACTATCTTTGATACCCAGTAAAAGATTGTAACTTCCTGTGGTGATGTTACAAGGAATAGTTAATTGTGATTGGTCACGATAATATCTGTCTGCTTCCCAATCTGTCGTATAGATATTAGCTGGAAAGTCTTCACCAATGGCTAACTGGCTATTATCATCTGCAAGAATTAGAGTGAGCTGTAAAGGATTTTCGGTTGGTATGGAGGTTTGCCACCAGCTTTCTACTGTGATATTTTGGCAAGGTGTCACATCAACGGAGTCTTGTAATGACCATGCTTCTAACATTAAAGATTGCCCTGCATTCAAAATGAGGTCAGCATTGTCAGGCACACGGGCATATTCGCTCAGTTGATAGCTTGTTTGATAACCGTCATCCCAGCTAATCGTTCGAAGATGTGAATAATTGTTCTGTAACCATCTTTGTATTTCTGATTGATAGCTAATAACTCCTCCACCTTGTTGCAAATGCCATAACTGGTTGGCAGGTGGCATAATTTGTTGCAGCAATTCATCAGATATATTGTTTTGGTATATATTATCTAATAATTCAGGGAAGTTACCTGCTAGATAAACATTATCGTTTTTATCTACAATATGGAACATTCGCTTTTTAGACATCTGATCTTGAGTAAAGTCCATCATAAAATATGCGGCTGGTGTTAACCATCTCCACCCTTCAGCAAACTCTGTCAAAAGTACACTGTCAGAGATATAACTTTCGTCCATAAATGTAATCATCTCGCGATAAGGTGCATTGGATGTTTGTATAGGTAAATACCGTGATGAATCTATAAATAGGATTGTTAGTAAAATTAGACTTGCTTGAATTGGCAGATAACGTAATCCAATTGCCATCAATATTACGACGAGTGGTGTAATCAGAAGCATGTTACGTGCTGTTAAACTACTAACAATGGTATCGGCGAAAAGGGCAATCAATACTGTTGCTATCAATAATATAAAGGGATAAGTAAAAGTGTTATGTTGAGGCAGTCGTAATTTTAGACTTTTAGGATAGTGATGGGGTTGTGATAAGGTGATAAATGGGGTGACTAAGCCAAATAATAATAAAAAATAGCCTATGTTTTCAGGTTGAAAACTCAGTCGATTAATTAATAATTCAAGCCCGACGACGCCTTTTGGTAGTGAATAATAAATACCGCCTTTAAAAGGAACTGTAATTGTATGCAAAAATGGTAATACCCAGCCTAAAAATGAGAGACCGATACTTACCCACATAAAAGCTGTATGTTGCCAGTGAATTCTATTTGATTTGAGAAAAATAATCGTAAATATAAAGTGAGATGCAAATATGAAAAGTGAAAAAAAGTGAGTATAAAGTGCACTAATACCAAGTACAACATATAAAATCATGAGCTTGCTAGAGGGCTTATATAACCATCGATAAAATATAAGATGTAATGCAATGCTTAGCATAATGAGCATAGGATAGGGACGTAACTCATTCATTGCATTTGCTAGTGCAGGATACAACCCTAATAAAATAATAGAAAACACACCTAAGCGCCAATCTAAAAGTTGACGACTTAATTGAAATAATAAGGCAAAGGTCATTATATTGATTAGATTAGAAGACCAACGAACAATAATTTCATCTGTTCCAAATACATCAACCCAGAAGTCTGCAAATAATCGCCAGCCTGGTGGATGAAGGTCTGTAGACATCCACTCTACAATTTCAGTTGGGTTCTTTGTTAATGCGCCGTGTACAGAATTAACTTCATCTTCGCGGTAATTGCGCCCACCGTAAACACTGATGTGTAGGAAACTAATGGCTACGATAAGTATTGATAAAAAAATCATGCCCCAATGTTTATTAGCATTCAGATAATTCAATATATTTAACTCCAATTGACCCATAACCTGATTAACAATTATATCGCTTCTTCGAGTTGAATGCCTTCACGCAGTTGATTCAAAATATCAACCAATCGCCATTGCCAGATGTCGGCTTCGGCTAGGATTTGAATATCGGTACGGGTGACATCCACATTCTCGCCGAGGTCAAGCGCAAGGGCTTCACGGTCAATGCTGGCTAGGTACGGGAGTTTTACAAGAATGTGACCGCGTGGCATGATGACATGGGTTGCGTTAATTGCTTGTGCCAGTAATTTGACTTCAATTTGATAGAGCAGACCTTCAACTGCTGATGGTAATTGTCCAAAGCGGTCGAGTAATTCTTGTTTTATCTTAGCCACTTCCTCTGGTTGTTGAATATTCCCGATACGGCGATAGAGTTGTAGGCGCAATGCCATTTCAGGTATCCAGTCTGTTGGGATATAAGCAGGTAATGGCAAATCAATAACGATTCGTTCGCGTGCAGATGCTGGTGTATTATCGAGTGTTGGGTCGCCTTTTTGGTCTTTGATGGCTTGTTGGAGCATTTCTGTATATAGATGTAAGCCGACACTTTCGATATGTCCCGATTGACGCATACTGAGAACATCACCACTGCCTCTTATTTCGAGGTCACGGATTGCGATTTGGAATCCTGCCCCGAGTTGGGTGTTTTCGGCGAGGGTCTCTAGGCGCAAACGGGCTTCTTCTGTGAGAGTGTTTGGCGCATGAAAGAAATAAGCATAGGCTTGCTGTGCTGATCGTCCGACGCGTCCACGTAACTGATAAAGTTGTGACACTCCAAACCAATCCGCGCGGTCAACAATCAGTGTATTAACGCGAGGCATATCAATCCCATTTTCGATAATGGATGTCGAGATTAGAATATCGTATTCTCCATGCGAGAAGGCGGAAAAAACATTTTCAATCATGCGCGGGGACATCTGACCATGTGCCACAACGACATTTGCCTCAGGAACAATTCTCTCAATTTCTGATTTGAGAACATGAATTGTCTTGACACGATTATGCACGATGAAAACTTGCCCACCGCGTTCTAGCTCACGCATTATAGCAAGTCGAGCTAATTTATCATCCCATGATCCCACTTGTGTAATCACAGCGAGGCGTTCTTCTGGTGGTGTTTGAATCATGCTGATGTCGCGGATACCACTCAAACTCATAAAGAGGGTACGGGGTATGGGTGTGGCTGTGAGTGTCAGAATATCAACGGTTGCACGGAGTTTTTTGAAGTGTTCTTTATGTTTGACCCCAAAGCGTTGCTCTTCATCAATGATGATAAGACCGAGGTCTTTCATGATGATGTCTTTAGAGAGTAGGCGATGCGTGCCGACAACAATATCAACTTCACCATTTTCTAGGCGACGCGCGATTTCTTCTTGTTGGGCTTTTGTGCGGAAGCGCGATAGCATCTCAACAACCACAGGGAATGACTCCAACCGTGAACTGAAGTTATTATAATGCTGTTGTGCAAGAACGGTTGTTGGAACGAGTATGGCGACTTGTTTACCATCTTGTATCGCCTTGAAAGCGGCACGTAACGCGACCTCGGTTTTCCCAAACCCAACATCTCCACAGACAAGCCTATCCATCGGTGTTGAGCTTTCCATATCGGCTTTGACTTCTTGTATAACGCGCAATTGGTCTTCGGTCTCAACAAATGGGAAGTTGGCTTCCATCTCGTGTTGCCATGCGCTATCAGGTGTATAAGCGAAACCTTTGGCACGTGCGCGTTTTCCATAAATATCGAGTAATTCTTTGGCTTCTTCCTCGGCATTACGACGGGCTTTATTCCGTGCTTTAATCCATAGGTCTGCTTTACCGAGTTTATTCAGTTTGGGTGGTGTTTCGTCTGCACCAACAAAACGTGTGAGTCGGTCTGCTTGGTGAATCGGGACAAAAAGTGTATCCGTGCCATCATATTCAATCAGCAAATATTCACGTTCTGTTCCGCTAATGGTACGGTGACGTAATCCCATGAACTTGCCGATACCATAATCAACATGAACAACATGTGTACCTTCGCCCCAGTCCATGTAAGCAGTCTCAGGTGTTTTGTTCGCACGCTTGCCTGCTGTTTCTTTACGGCGGCGCGGTTCTGCTCGTGTCCAACCGAATATTTCGGCTTCGGTTATGATATGTAAATTACCACCAGCCCCTTGTAATGACCAACCCTCTGCCATCATCCCCTTCATAAAGAGGAGTGATGCTGGTTTGGGTGTTTCTATTACCTGCTCGACTGTTGGAATAAAAGCTGATGAATCTTGCTCATGCCATAAGTCCTTGAGGCGTGTGACTTGCTCAGTAATAATCACAACGCGGTCACCCTTATTGCGAAACTCGCGAATTTGTGTGAGCATCATCCGTAGTTGTGCGCCGTAACGTTCGCCGGGTTTAAATAAACGGGGGACAATTCCGTTCTCATCTTCGATGGTGATATTGGATAAGTGAATGGTTTGTCGTGTATCGAACTCTTGGTTTAAAGTTTGCCAATCCACATAGGGGACTGGGTGACTATCGGCAATTTGATGGCTGGCTATGGCATCTCTGCGATTGATGTCTGCTTTATCACCAATTTCAAGAATGGTTTGTTGAAGCTCATCAAGGTCTTCGATGAGGATGAGCGTGTTATCTGGCGCATAATCTAATAAGCTGACGGGGTGCGGATATACATAAGGCATGTAATGTTCAAGATAAGCAAAGCTATTTCCTAATGATAGTGCTTCAATGTCACTGGTTATACTGGATACATCCGCGTCATTATCTTTTAAGTCAGTTGCCCATGCTTGTAGTTGTTTCCCAATCATGGGGGTGAGTTCAGGCAAGACTTCACGAGCAGGTACAATTTGAACAGCTTGAATGCGTTCAATACTACGCTGGGTGGCTGGGTCAAATTGGCGTAGGCTATCAATTTCATCGTCGAAAAATTCAATCCGCACTGGATACTCTGATGCCAGTGGGAAAATGTCTAATATACCACCACGCCGACTAAATGTTCCTGCTTCGATAACAATCGTTGATGGCTCATACCCCATGCCGACCCATGAACGAATCAGCGTTTCTAAGCTGTGTCGCTCACCGACTTGAAGATGCTGTGTGCTTTGTCGAAACTGATGAGGTGGCATAGTACGTCCCATCAACGCACGGGCGGAAGATATGATAATCGGATTTTGGCTGGGATGATCTTCCATCAGGGCAGTTAAAGTTTCAATGCGATTGCGGATAACGCTTGTATCCCACGGTGCGCGATCATAAAAGAGGGCAGATGGTTCTGCGAAACGATGTAGGTTGACATCATCTCCCATCCAGACAGGCAATTGCTCGCTTACATTATAAGCACGGCGGACTTGTGCTGTGAGGTAGATGATTGCCCCATCCCAATCATCAGCAAGTGTTGCCAACATATAGGGGCGCGCAGACCGCACAACGGTAAGCTGTGAATGGGTTTCGCCTTGTTCAAGACGGTCTTGTAAATCGCGATAGGTCACACTATCACGTAACATATTTAACAAACCAGACAGTAAAAGTGGCATTTGAGCTATTGTTCTCGCTTGTCTATTTTCGGGGGCATGAAATTATATCAGATAGTTCGAGGATGGACTAGAGATGGACAGATTAGGATTTCTTTAGATGTTTGATTTTGACTTGAAGCTAAACCTGAATATAGTGTATCGTCAATTTAACAATGATGAGGTCATATGTATTTGATGAAATTTCTAACCTTTATTATTCTCACTCTCTTGCTTGTAAATAGTCAGCTATTTGTTGATGCTCAAACAAATGATGAGGACACGCTCCCTGATGTGTGCGATATTGAACAAATCACTCGTCTTGAGCGGTTTTATCAACGTGGGGTCACACCTGATGATGTCACCGATGATGAGGCATTCTGGCAATTTGCGACCATGAGTGACCAGCGCATTAACCCCAATATCATCTCTGGTGGTCTTGCCCAACTTGAAAATTCACGGACGCGCCAAGCCTTTATTCTGATTCGTAATGGTCAAGTTGTCTATGAACAATACTTCAATGGCAGTTCTGTGACCGATAGTAATAATGTCGCGAGTGTCTCCAAGAGTATCTTATCGGCATTATTCGGTATCGCGATGAACCAAGGCAAAATTATCAGCGCAGAAGATACCATTGCGACTTATCTACCAGAATATTTTGAAGGGGTTACTGACCCTCAAAAGCTAAATTTAACGATTCGCGACTTATTAACGATGACACATGGCTTGGCGTGGACAGAAAATATATCGGATAGGGCATTAAATCGTAGTGATAATTTCATTGCAGATATTCTAGCCTTACCAATTGTCGATGAACCGAGTACCTATTTTAATTATAGTACAGGTGCGTCTCATGTTTTGTCGGCTGTTCTTACAGAAGCAACAGGCATGAGTACCTGTGAATTTGCCCATACCTATTTGTTTGAACCGATGGGTATTGAGGCGGAGTTTTGGGGGGTTGACCCACAAGGTTATTTTACAGGTGGGCATAGTGTTAGTTTGACGGCGCGTGAAATTGCGAAGTTTGGCATGTTGTATTTGAATGAAGGAAATTGGTATGGGCAACAACTCGTTCCGGGATGGTGGGTGGTTGCAGGGACAACACCACGCATCGATATTGGCAATAATTATGCTGGCTATGGCTATTATTGGTGGCTGAACCGTATCGCTGGTTATGATATGTATTCTGCTTTAGGTTATGGGGGGCAACTTCTGCATGTCATCCCTGATTTAAACGTCGTGATGGTCATTACACACACAATCCGAGGTAATGCGAGGGACTTTGCAGAAGAAGCCGAGTCTTATGAATTTATCCGTAATTATCTGATACCAGCAATTGAAAACCCCTAATCAACTAAGGCTTGATAAGTTAGTACACGGAAGTCGTCTTGGAAGGGGAGCATATTGTTCATGATTTGGGTCATGATGATACCAACAAGTTCTTCTTGAGGGTCAACCCAGAAGTTGGTTGCAGCCGCGCCACCCCATCCAAAACTGCCATTAGAACTGATAGTACCTGTCTGTGCTGGGTTCATAACAACTCCAAAGCCTAGACCAAAGCCCATGC
>CAYGTY010000234.1:0-9112 GCA_964352825.1 uncultured Anaerolineaceae bacterium | reverse complement strand
ATTATGTGTTGATAGTTGGCAAAAAGAGTTGATTGAAACAGGCTATCTGCATAATCATATACGAATGTACTTTGCTTCATACATTGTTCATTGGCGACATATCCATTGGCAGGTAGGTGCATTATGGTTTTTACAACATTTGATTGATGGTGATCCTGCTAGTAATAATCTATCATGGCAATGGGTTGCAAGTACATTTAGCCATAAACCCTATTACTTTAACCGTGAGAATCTGGAACGATTTACTAAGGGTATTTACTGCCAACACTGTCCTCTATATGGAAAATGCGATTTCGAGGGAAGTTATGTAGAGATTGCTCAGCGACTATTTCCTAATACTGATATTGCAGATGAACAATATGAAAATATGCGCCAGCGCGATGAGAAGCGTTTAGGGAAAGGTTAAAAAGATGCCAAAATCAGTTATTTGGGTACATGGTGATAATCTGAATCCTAATGCAGAAACATTCCAACAATTTCAAAATACACCTGCTATTTTTGTTTTCGATGACGAATTACTGTTCAAATGGGGTATTTCTTTAAAGCGAATTACCTTCATGTATGAGTGTTTATTAGAATTGCCAGTCTCTATCCGTAAGGGGAATGTGACAAAAGAGATTTTCGAATTTTACAATCAACATCAGGCGAGTCAGATTGTGACAATGTTCAGCCCCAGCCCTCGTTTTTCAGAGATGCTAATATCTCTTCAAGAGCAGATAGGAGAAGAGTCAATTAATGTTTTGTATGAACAACCAATGATTATCAGTGATGAAATCTTTGAGTTGAGACGATTTTCGAAATTCTGGCGTAAGGCAAAACCATACGCAATAAAAAATAAGTGATTATCTTCAAATTACTGATGAACAAATATCCATAATTTTTATGATAAATGTTATACTTATTAAAGTTTCTAAATCATATCATTGAGGATACAGATGACAAATATAAATGAACAGGTGATGCAGGCACTTGGTACTGTTATCGAACCAGAGTTAAATAATGATATTGTTTCACTCAATATGGTTCGCGACTTAAGTGTCGTTGATGGCACTGCACAGTTCACGATTGTTTTAACAACGCCTGCCTGTCCGCTAAAAGACGTTTTTATTGAACGTTGTAATGCTGCTTTGATTGGCAAGGTCGAAGGCATTCAAAACATCAAAATTAAATGGGATGCCCAAGTGCCAACAGATAGACGCATCAATGGGCAACTTGATGTGCCAATGAATAGTATTATAGCTGT
This sequence comes from uncultured Anaerolineaceae bacterium, assembly GCA_964352825.1. Lineage (GTDB taxonomy): Bacteria > Chloroflexota > Anaerolineae > Aggregatilineales > Phototrophicaceae > UBA6055. Next base: position 7,869 of record CAYGTY010000234.1, on the reverse strand, counting down.
ATCAAGTGGTAAGGGTGGGGTAGGTAAGAGTACCGTTTCCACAAACTTAGCCGTATCACTCGCAGAAGCTGGTGCGAGAGTCGGTTTAATTGATGCGGATATTCTTAATCCCAATATCCCCCAAATGTTCGGTTTGGGTTCTGGTCGCCCTAAAGTGATTAATAATAAGATGCAACCTTTAGAGGTGTATGGTGTCAAACTTATCAGTACGGGTTTTCTCTCATCCCCTGAAAAACCAATGATTATGCGCGGTCCGATGCTTCATGGGGCAATCCGTCAATTCTTTACCGATGTTGAATGGGGTCAACTGGATTACATGATTGTTGATTTACCCCCAGGAACAGGTGATGCGCCCCTGTCTCTCGCACAGTCATTCCCATTAACAGGTAGCATTATTGTAACTCAACCGCAATCTGTGGCTGTTTCAGATGCGATTCGGGCTGCTGCTATGTTCGACCAACTAAAAGTACCTGTACTTGGCGTGGTCGAAAATATGGCGGGCGACTTTTTTGGTACAGGTGGGGGCGAAGAGCTAGCTAATCAACGTAATATACCCTTTTTAGGTCGTATTCCACTTGCTGTCAATGTGCGTGAAGGTGGTGATTACGGTCGTCCTGTCGCGATTCATAACGCTGATACAGAATCGGGTATAGCCTTCCGCAAATTAGCTGAAACCATTGCTGCACGAATTAGTGTGGTGATGCTACAAGGTGCTAATATTATCCCAATTAATATCATTGGATAAAATGCTAAAGATGTAAAATAATAGATAAGGGCTGTTTCGCTGATAGCCCATATCTATTTTTAGTCATCCATTCCGATCACTTGTATGTTGTCACTAGACCCGACTGGGTTATATTTTCCGATTGTTATCCAAAATAGACCGCTTAAGATAAATCCGAGAATAAACCCTACGAGTGTCTCATCATGCAAATCGCCTTTCAAAAACGCATTATGACGAATAACGATAAAACATAAGATAATGACACTCCAAGTAATCCGACGTTTTGTTTTTTCTGTACGCTGTACAAATATCAATAAGATTGCAATTGTTATGGTGATTAATGTGAGATATCCTGTATCCATGTAAAATTACCTACTTTACTATGCTATTCACTCAAGTTTACATTTATAATAAATTAATTGTTAAACTTTAAAATCTATAGAATATGTTATAATTGTTCTATGTCTGTTTGTAGGGGAAAATCTGATGATTAACATCAATGTCTCAGAACATAATAAAATAACAATAATTGAAGCTAGTGGTCGTATTGATAGTATGAATGCAAATCAACTAGGTGATGCCCTGGGTAATGAAATTGCTGAAGGTAATTTATTCTTAGTCCTAGATCTAAACGCTGTTGATTATATGAGTAGTGCAGGTTTACGCGAAATGGTTTCGACACTTAAGAAAGCAAAGCGCGCCTCTGGTGATCTACGGATTGCTCAACCCTCCGATCGTGTACGTGAAGTGCTTGAGATGGCTGGATTAGACACTATTTTCAAAATATATGCAACACAAGCTGATGCTGTTGAGAGCTACTAAACGTTTAATGTATAGACAGCTTAATGAGGTCAGTGATGGGTGTTGAGCAACGTCGTATGAATGTGACGGGTATTATTGATAATGTCCGAGCAATATGTGATTTTGTGGTTGATTTTGTCCATAGTGTAAAATTGGGCGAAGATGTTGCATTCCAAGCACAATTATCCATAGAAGAAATTTGTACTAATATTGTTGAACATGGATATAAACATCAGGATACTGATAAAACCATTGAAATAATCTGTGTTTATTCTAATCATTTATTGATTATCCGAGTTATTGATGAAGCACCTCTTTTCAACCCACTAGATTTAGAAGACCCAGACCCTGATACACCATTGTGGGAACGAGAAGGTGGTGGTTGGGGTGTATATTTTGTTAAACAGTATATGACATCTATAGATTACGAAGTCATTGATGGTCAAAATAGTATAGTTCTAAAGAAAAAAATTGACTAATTCCCTCTCCAACTATCTATATCATTCAGATTGACTAATTCTGGTGATGGTGGTAAATAATTCCCTTCACATTCTTGCGCGGTAGGTGGCAAATCCCTTGACTGTATGATCGCTAAATTGGGATTAAAGTAATTCCATGTAGCGCGAGAGATTTCTTCGACTAAAGGCCATAGCTTCTCGTAATCTTGAAATTCTGCTTCTTCCCATAGATATACCGATATAACATAATCTCGCCCATTAGGTGAATAGACTACGCCTGCATCGCCAACTGTATCAAATATCCACCCATTTTTATGCGAAATACGAGCATCTGTTGGTAGTCCACCTTGTAATAATCGCTCTAAGTTATTCGCACTCATCAACTCTAACATTTGGCGACATTCTTGTTGGGTAATTTCTCCCTCTGGATAACTTGTAATAAGCCCTGAACCATATTCTGCACAATCATAGACCAAATTAAATAATGTCCCCATATCTTCGGCGGTTGTTTGATTGAAGGCATCGGCATTGGTGTTAAAGTTTGGATTGGGTGATGTTGGTGGTCTTGCGATTGAACCAAGTTGTTGACCTTCAACCCCTAAATAAAATGGGGCTGTGATATATGTGTTTTGCGCTCCGATATATTGGAGTGTATCACTTACACTGCGAATGCCATTAAAGATGTCATTTCCGCCGATAATTTGCATGATTAGATTAGATGATGAATTGTTACTACATAATAGAGAGTTTGCCAGTAGCCATGCTTCTTCTTGTGATGGTTCAAAAGCAATTGTTCTGTAAAAATCTATCATTATGGGCAGTTTAATGGTACTGGCTGCGGAGTAGGCAACATCCCCTAAAATATTTATTTCTTCGCCTGTTAGTAGGTCTAATATAAATACAGATGCAACAGTGGTTTGTCCATCGTAAATAAACCCCTTAGAATCTAAATAGTCGATAATCAGATTACTTAGTGTCTGCATTCGAGGCTGATTATTAATGACGCTATCAATAGGTAAATTCACAACACGGTTATTAGGGTCTCTTAGGGCTTGATCAACTTCTAGCATTGCACTTTCTATATTTAGTTCATAACCAGGGTCACCAGGGAATGTTGTTAATGTCTGCAAGTCATAACCTGCATTTCCGGGTGGGTTATCATAGCGTGCTGAGATGTCCACTAAGAATGTTTCGAGAACGTTTTCTTGATAAGTGACTAATAATGGAATGTCACGCGATGCACTTTCTTCATTTCCTAAGAGGTAGTTTATGAATCGTTGCCAGAATCCGCCACCAATTTCGCTTGATGCCAGTGCATCCGCTAGCATAGGATCACTACTGATGCGCCAACCAAGCTGGTCAGGACTTAATACAATCGGATGGTTACCATTGATGTCACTATAATAAAGCGTAATCGGCTGAGCATACGCACTTTCCCATCGTGCAATCGCATCACGTTTGTTTAAACCGCTAACATTTATTCCCGCCACTGTAATGCCTGATGGGAGTTGTTCTTCACGTTGGCTGAATGAAATTAATTCGAATAAGAATAAAGCGCCGGCTGATATAACCATGAGGAAGGAGAGGGTGAAGAGAATAGGCAATCCACGTTTACGACGACGATTATTTGATAATGTTCCCATCTTTATATCTCCTGATTGGATGCAAAAGCAAGTTCGATTGCTCTTCTATGGAATTTTTTAATATCAGGTAGGTTATCTATGTTTAGCCATTGGTGGCCTAAAAGCTCATTACTAATAGTCCCAACAGTGTCATCTGTTTTGCATAAAAATGCGATATCAAGATGATGATGAAACGTTTTCTCTATAATAAGAACTTGGGTTTTTAATATATCTAACTCTAATTCTTCTCGTAACTCTCTCATCACGGCAATAGATGGGTCTTCATCTCTATTAACCCAACCTCCAGGTAAACCCCATGGCTGATGTGGATGGAAGACATGTTCGACGATTAGAACCTGTTGTTCTCTATTTAATACCACGCCTACCACCCCAACTGTATATCGTGGTTGAATCCGTCGGAATAATAAATAGGGGAGTCGGATAATAAATGGATAGCGTCTTATGAGTGTTGAGAATTTTCGTGTCACAATTTTACTCGTTTGATTTATAAGGTATGAGTCTAATGATCTGAATCAAAACCGTCAACAGGAAATATAATCAACTGTTTATAAACATTGATAGAACTGATTTTTAACTTGAATATCACATTCTGATATGTTTCGTTATGATATACTTACTTAAGTGAGATATTTTGTCAATTATGGTATGGATGGTGTGAGTTGTCGCAATCTGCGCTGGATTTCCTAAATTTATTTGTTGAGTCTCCTGGCGACTTATTATACTTTTTGGTTGTGATTGCCATCAGTCAAGCATCGCTCTTTATGGCGTTGGGGCATCGCTCACGTTTTCCATATGAGCGTACGACTCAACGTTATGTTGTTGCCACCTTTGCATTAGTGGGTGTCTGGGTATTATTGCTTGCTGGTGCAATGTTACCTTTGTTACTCTCTCAAAACCCTAACGCCATATTACCGCCTTTGGAACGCCTTGCTTATACCGTTACATTACTGATGTTATCTTGGGCATTTTTGAGTGCAGATCGTGCCGAGTGGGGTAGGCGAGCAAACTTGACCCTTATCGCTAGTATTGTGGTGTCCGTCTTCTTTTATATTTTGACTGCGATTCAATGGCGAAGTGTTATTGATATCATTCCAGTATTCAATTTATCTATATTTGCGCCTCTTTGGTCCTTTTTGCCTGCTTTTATTGCTTTGATTAGTTTAATTTTAATCATAGCAAATTTTCAGATTGTTGTAGATGCACCCATAAAAACAATCTTTTTTACACTGATAGCCTTTGGTAATGGCTTTAATTTATTTCAATTTATGCAGGGACAGGTCTTTGGTAATTATTTAGGTAGTGCGCGTTTAGTATATGTTGCAGCACTCGTTATGTTACCTTTGATTATTTACCGTTTGGTTGTCTCATATCTCGAAAACAGCGTTGCAGAAGTTGCTTTAGCGGCTTCACAACCATCAAAATCTATCGGCAATACACCACACTTAAGGGATAAATCAGAACCGATTTTAGCGATACCATCATCTTCGCCGACTCTCACTGCTTCTGGAGAAACACAATCTGTACAGCTGTTACGAGCGATTGGAATGATGATGGATGCTAAGGGGACATCTGAGATTCCACAAAAAGTCATCAGAGCCGTTTTAGAAATATTAAGAGTTGATATTGGTATATTAATCAAAATTCAAGATGCCAATTATGCTGACATTATTTATGGCTATGACCGTGTGCAAGATGAACCTATCTCAGGAGTTTCTTTAAGTTTAGAGGAACAACCTACACTTGTAAATGCACTTGAAAGACATGCACAACGGGCTCTTTTCTTAGAGAGAAACACTGATGAGCTTGATGACTTTTATCGTCGAATTGATATTGACCAACAAGGTACAGTCTATATCCAACCGCTAACCAAAGATCAAGAATTGATTGCTGTCTTATTAATTGGTTTTCCGTATCAACAACGCGAACTTCAATCAACGGAATCTGAGTTGCTTAAGGGCATGGGGATTATTGCAAGTAACCTCCTATCTTTGAGTTTTGAGGCTCGTGAGGCTTCTATACTGGCTGAAGAGCGTGCCATTCAAGCGATGATTGAAGGTGTTCCAATTGATACGATTGGAGAGTCAGATGTCGTCAATGCCCATCTTGAAATGGAGGCTAGTTTACAACTTGCGCGCGACCAAATTAATCAACTCAGTGGGCAAGTCTCGTTGTTAAAACTTCAACTTGATGAAGAGAGGCAGCGGATCTTGAATTTACTTGGTGATACCAATGACGACCTCAGCGTATCTCAGCGTATCTCAGTGATTTTCGATGAGCAGGAAGAACTGCGCGAGGAGCGTGATAACTTAACCCGTGATTTACTTGATGCTGAGGTTGTGTTAACAACATATACTGTTCAAGATGGTGAGTCCCTGACTTATGATATGACGGAGTCGCTACAGCGTGAATATGATTCATTAGCATCGGCACGGGATAGGCTACGTCGCCAGATTGATGATTTACGAGCAAAAGATAAAACAGTGATCAATGAAGATGTACAAGCATTAATCACTACGATGTCTGCGGAAACATCCCGGCTTGAGGTTGAACGGGATCAATTGAGTGATAAGTTGACGAGTATTCAAGAACAATTGAATCTAGCCGGTGTGTCTGATAGTGATGTAAGTGTGACACAAGTGGTTGCTCAGCTATATACAGAGCGTAAAGCATTAATGCTTCGGGTTGAGACCTTGCAACATGAACGTGAAGCCCTTTTGAGAGAACGAGAGAAACGTGCTGGTGGCTCAAATCCTGATGTGGCGAAATTACAACGCCAGCTACAATATTTAGCTTCTGATCGCGAGGCTTTTTTAAAGTTGCGTGAACGGATGCGTGCTGACTATAAAGAACTACTTGCAAAATTTGAGACTGCGCGAACTCATCGTACCCAGTTACAAGCAAAGCTTAAAGAATTTACTGCTCAAATTACTCATAACCATGAAGAACAAGCCAAGCTCCGCCAACAGATTCAAACATTATCTGATGAGCGAAGTAAATTGTTAAAAACACAAGATCAGCTGATGACGCAAATTGAATCTATGCGAGCAGAAGCTATCATTATAGATGAACCATCAGAAGACACACAAACGCTTATTATGGAGCAATTATCAACGCTTCAAACAAAGATTCGAGATTTGACTGAAGAACGTGAACAGCTTGAGTTAGAGTTAAATTACACACAAACGGCTTTAGCGGATGCTCGCAATCAAAGTGAGCACGTTCAGCTTATGCAGGTTGATTCTCAATTGGAAGCACCGGGGTATACTTTTAATCAGCCTGAGTTATTTGTAGGTCTTGTACAAGAGCTACGGACACCCATGACATCTATCGCAGGTTATATTGATTTGTTGCTTGGTGAATCGGCTGGGATTTTGGGTGAAATGCAACGTAACTTCTTGCAACGAGTTGCTATCAATATTCAGAGACTCACATCTATGATTGATGATTTAGTTAAAATGACACAATTGGATGCAGGAACATTTGAATTACGACGATCTCCCATAGATTTAATTAACTTGATTGAAGATTCGATTACAAATGCTTCCAATCAATTTCGGGAAAAGGGTTTAATTATAAACTTATCTCTTCAAGATTCATTACCCCATATCCCCGTTGATCCTGAAGGGATGCAACAGATTATTGGTCAGTTGTTAACCAATGCTTATTTAGTATCGCATTCAGGTAGCGAAATATTTATTACTGCTGTTATAGATGAGCTTGTATTACCGGGGTCTCAGGTATCAGAACAAGTTGTGATGCTAGTTGTAGAAGATCGTGGCGGGGGTATATTATTAGAAGATATACCACGAGTGTTTGCTCGAAAATATAAGGCGGAAAACCCCTTAATTGATGGATTAGGTGATACCGGGGTTGGCATGTCAATTGCCAAAGCATTCACTGAAGCTCATGGAGGCTATATGTGGGTTGAATCGGAAACAGGAGTGGGCAGTTCATTTAAGGTTGCACTACCTATTAGTATATCAACATCTGTAGAGGAATATTAAATGCGCCGTGATATTGGTAATGAAGTAGTTGTAGCTGTTTTTGCGGTTGCGACTTTGTCTTTTGCACTTGTTTTTGCGATTTTACTCGCGACTTCGTCGAATAATTCAGAACCTCTTCCTGATCAGGTTGATGTAATTTCAAATACAGATGATGATACCAATACACTTGAAGCTGCGAATCAAAGTGCTCCAACCGTGACCAATACAGCCGAGCCAACGGCGACCTTCACATCGACGGC
>CAYGTY010000233.1:0-9156 GCA_964352825.1 uncultured Anaerolineaceae bacterium | reverse complement strand
CGATATTCAAACCATACTTGATGATTTGGTCGGCAATGACCCCTATAGCAAAATACAAGCGCGTAAGACGATTCGAAAATCGGAAGATGGACGATATGTTGATGCTTTGCAGGCGTTATTAGACTCTACAGATGACTTTAACCTTCAACGTGAGTGTATTAGCCTCTTAGGGTATCTGGCGGATGCGAAAGCCGTACCGACTTTGATGCGTTTATTATCACTACCCACAATTGATGAAAATTTGCAAGAAGATATGATTATTGCACTCGGGCGAATTGGTGACGAAGAGTCCGCAGGTGCGATTTTAGCATTAGCCGATAGTGATAGCATCTACATTCGACAACGAGTTGCAAAAGCACTGGGGAGTTTTCACTCAGAGCAGAGTATACAGAGGCTCATCCTCATGCTGGATGATGAATCTCCCGAAGTCCGTGCAAACACTGCTCGCTCGCTTGGTCAAATCGCTGACCCTGTGACGATACCTGCATTGGATAATGTACTTGATGATGGGTTATGGACAGTTCGTGAACAGGCAGTTAAGGCATTAGCACAGTTTGATGACGAAGCAATTATTGACCCGCTGATTTATGCACTGAGTGATATTCGTTCATCAATACGGATTATTGCTGCCAAAAAACTAGGAGAAATGGGAACTCCCTTAGCATACGAGCCACTCTTACAAGCGCGTCACCCTTTCCGCCGTGATGTGAATAGTGCGATTGATGAGGCACTTGGGAAACTCGATGGTAAATATATTCGAGACCCCGATATGGATATTAGCCTGTTGATTGACTTATTACCGATTCACAATAAACCTGAGGTCATTGCACAAACATTAGAAGCGATTGGAACACAGGAAGCACTCCTTGCAATTGCTGAGTGGCGGGCAACTTTGACATCTGAGTAGTTATAAAATTTCCTAAATTAGAAAAAATGTTCTATTTTTTATTAATAAAAAATCCCTTTCGGGAATAGTAATAAAATTATTTTTTTATTTAACATTATATTAACAAATCATGAACGAATTGCAAGGGGTAATCTCATTATTGCCTCATAAAGGGTAGCTATGGTAGATATTAAAGGATTCATATTTGACCTTGATGGGGTCATCACAGAAACAAGTGAAGGTCACTATCAATCATGGCAACGTCTCGCAGATGAAGAAGGACTCATATTTACACGCGAGGATAATGAACAATTACGCGGTGTCTCTAGACGCGAAAGCCTCAGGCGTTTGCTCAAAGGTGAAACATACCCCGAAGATAAAATTCAAGATATGATGTATCGCAAGAATGCCTATTATCAAGATTACCTTGCGACTATCACACCCGATGATTGTCTCCCGGGAGTCATTGATTTTTTGCGAGATGCCCAAGCACAAGGGTTAGCATTGGGGATTGGGTCTGCTAGTCGTAATGCGCGTGCTGTTCTCACAAAACTAGGGTTGCTCGATACCTTCACAGTTATTGGTGATGGATATTCCGTTGTGAATGGAAAGCCTGCCCCTGATTTATTTGTATGGGTTGCAGGTGGTTTGGGTATAAAAGTTCATGAAGCGCTTGTTTTTGAAGATGCTGAAGCAGGAATTACAGCAGCAAAGACCGCAGGTTGCAAAACAGTCGGCATCGGGACAGCAAATGTTGATCACGCAGATTTATGTGTTGCAGGCTTGCATGAGTTGACGGTCTCAAATGTATTAGCGCGTTTTTCCGATTAAATAATATGCAATGTAGATAATAACTATGCAAAATATCAATTCAAAGTATAATTTAAAATAATTTAAATGATAAATTTTAATGGAGCGAGGTGTAAATGTTTGATACCTTACCAACAACATATGAAGACATCAAAGACTGGGGATGGGAAAACTTTAAACCCTATGCGGACCAGTTATTGCAAATAGAAATTAGCGCAGATAATATTGAAGTATGGTTAGCAGGATATACACAATTGGGACGGCTTGTCATGGAATTGGGTCAGCAATCACAAGTTGCCATGACGCAAGATACCACTGATGAAGAAGCCAATCAACGTTTTATGCACTTTAACGATAATGTCTTACCAGCGATGATGACTCTTCAAAATCAACTCGATATGAAGTTGGTCGCAAGTGACCTTGTACCTGCGGGTATGGAAATTGCTATCCTAAAGGCAAAAACGGATATTGAACTTTTTACCGAAGCCAATCTGCCCTTAATTAGCCAAGAGAATAATCTCTCTACCGAATATCAGCGGGTCATCGGCGCGCAAACTGTCGAATGGGATGGCGAGGAAGTGACGCTTTCTCAATTAAGTCCAGTCTTCCTTGAAAAAGACCGTGAACGGCGCGAAAAGGCATGGCGTTTGTCATTTGAGCGACGCTATGAAGACCGTGATGCGCTCAATGATATTTGGCGACGCTTCCTTGATTTACGCAAAGAGATTGCCAAAAATGCAGGGATGGAAGATTATCGCGCGTACATGTGGAAGCAGTTAAAACGCTTTGATTACACACCTGATGATGCGCTATCATTCTTCTCCGCAATTGAAGAAGCAGTTGTTCCTGTCGTTGAACGTGCGCTGGAAAGACGACGTACGCAACTTGGGGTCGAGACTTTACGCCCATGGGACTTAAATGCAGATGTAAAAGGTCGTGACCCACTGCGCCCATTTGATGATGTGCAAGCCCTCAAAGACAAATCTGTAGACATCTTCACAACCATTGACCCTGAACTCGGTGAATTTGTAAGGATTATGCGCGATGAATCTTATCTGGATTTGGATAATCGCAAAGGTAAAGGACCGGGAGGATATTGTACATTCTTCCCATTATCAGGTCGTCCATTTATTTTCATGAACTCTGTCGGCACACATGATGACTTACAGACGATGCTTCACGAAGCAGGACACGCCTTCCATGCCTTTTATTGTAATGATTTAGATTATATGCAACAAATGGACCCCCCGATGGAGTTTGCCGAGGTCGCGTCTATGTCGATGGAATTGCTGGCTGCCCCTTATCTATTAGCAGAGAATGGTGGATTTTATACCCCCGCCGATGCTGCTCGCGCCCGTCTCGAACATTTGGATAGCTTGACTTATCTATGGGCATATATTGCCGTCGTCGCTAGCTTCCAACATTGGGTGTATACACATATCGAAGAGGCTTATGACCTTGATAAATGCGATGATGAGTGGGAACGACTTTGGAATCGCTTTATAAAAGGTGTGGATTATAGCGATCTCGAAAAGTTCAAACGTTTCCGCTGGCGTAACCAACTTCATATTTTTGAAGTTCCTTTCTACTACATCGAATATGGTCTAGCGCAATTAGGGGCTGTCCAAGTTTGGGCAAATTCCTTAGATAATCACACAGAGGCTCTTGAAAAATATCGTTCAGCACTCAAGCTGGGAGGGACAGTGTCATTACCTGAGCTTTATGAAGCTGCTGGTGCAAAACTTGCCTTTGATGCCGATACCTTGCGTGATGCTGTTGCACTCATCGAAAAGACAATCGACGAATTAGAAGCTGTCGAATAAAGCGAACCTCGAAGGTACAAAAAAGGACGGCTGTACAACAGATCGTCCCTATTGATTTTCAAATTTAAACTCTAGGGGTATTAATTTGTGCCTGCATAACATCGTCAAGATGGTCATTTGCCCATTGGCATAAGGCTTGAAGTGGCGGTACAAGTGTATTTCCTAAGTCAGTCAAGGAGTATCCTACTTTTAAAGGCATTGTTGGATAGACTTCGCGATGAATAATGCCATTATGTTGTAGCTTCTTTAATGTCTGCGTCAACATCTTAGCCGAAATACCCTCAATCTTCCGTTGTAATTCACTATAACGATGTTCACCGCTTGCAAGATGATAGACAACTAAAATCGCCCACTTATCCGATACCAATTCCAATGTGACATATGCTAAAGGTTGTTCAATTTTTGGCATCATAATTCCTATACTTACTATTGGTAAGTTACTTACTATAAAGTGCATATTTTCAGTATAGATTGAGGTCTTTACAATTTCTACTGTTGATATGGAAACAAATAGAGATTACCTGATCAACGTAGTGGCATAACCTTCATTCTCATTTTATGACCTTGTGTATACATTAACCTCGGAGAACTCATATGAAAGACCTAAGCGGACAACGCATTTTAGTAGCAGGTGGTGCAGGTGAAGTTGGTGAGGGCATCACCCGACAATTTATTGAGGCAGGTGCAACTGTCATTGTCCCTTCACGTAATGCTGAAAAGCTAAAAAAGCTCGGTGAATGGGTGGGTGCAACCGCTGAAAATCTGATTGTCATAGAAGGATCAATTGGTACAATTGAAGGCGCACAATCGATTCGCAATCAAGTTGGAAAAATTGACCACGTAGTCGCTTCACTCGGTGGTTGGTGGCAAGGTAAAGCGCTAGTCGATGTTGAACTTGAGCTATGGCATCAGCTTATCGACAATAGCCTGACAGCACACTTCATCACTGCAAAAACCTTTGTTCCTTTGCTGAAAGACAATAGTAGTTATACCCTTATCAATGGGGGTGCCGCACTGCATACGATGCCGATGGTTGCACCTATTGCTGTATCTGCAACGGCACAAATTAAATTAGGGGAGGTGCTTGCGGTTGAAAATCCAAATCTACGTATTAATTCTCTCGTTTTAGCGACACCGATTATCACACGCTCTCGATCAACAGGGCAAGATGGTTGGTTAAGTGCGGACGATGCAGGCAAATATTGTGTTTATCTAGCATCAACAGACAGCAAACACACCAAACAAACAATCGTATTCAAATCAGAAGATGAAATTCCAGCTTAATCTACTGATAAACCACTCAGAAATCCTTATGTTTAGCTCCGATTTCGATATGTTGCTTAGGGTAACATCATGAGCTTATACTTGTGGTCGGTATTTTATGAATGCCGACCCTATATAGCGTTTAGTTCCACCTCTTATGCTAAGATAGATAAACGATAATACAAATATCCTTAGAGGAAACTTCATGGCAGGACGCTACGATATTTATCATCAATTGATGCAACTCGACCCCAAAGTGGATTGTCAGGAGATGGTCTTTTTAGTTGGGGCATATGAATATCCGTGGCTGATTAAGAAATCTCTGGAGTTTGCCTTATTTCGGACATATGGTGTGCCGAAAATCAGTCGTGTATTGGATAAAACTTCGCAGTTCTATAGCCATGGTCAACGGCGATATGATGACACGACCTTAATTTTGTCAGAGATTGCTGAACATGGATATGATAGCGAGCGTGGATTACGTGCTATAAAGATGATGAATCGGATGCACGGGAAATATGACATCGGCAACGACGAGATGTTATATGTGTTATCGACCTTTACCTTTGAACCTGTTCGCTGGAATATGCGCTTTGGTTGGCGTAAACCGACCCAGCATGAAAACCTTGCCAACTATTATTTCTGGGTGGAGGTGGGTAAGCGAATGGGGATTCATGATATTCCTGATACCTATGAAAAATTTGAACAATTCAACATCGACTATGAGCGCGAACATTATACCTATGACCCAGCCAATCGACGGGTTGCAGACAGCACAATCAAAATTATGCTCGATTGGTATCCATCCTTCTTGCATCCAATTGTGCGTGAGGTCATATATGGTTTGTTGGACGACCCCTTACGCCAAGCCTTTGATTACCCTAAAGGGCATCCTTTTCTAGCTTGGGCTGTTCCAATCGGCTTGAGGCTTGTTGCTAAAGTTCTGCGCTATATGCCACCGCGCCGTATCCCTTATCTACTGACGGATATTCCAACACAAAGCCACCCACAGGGTTATAACATTGAAGAACTCGGTCCTCCCTCAAATCATCATGAAATATAATGTCCTTGATTCAACAATAAAGCAATCTGACTTGACAGATATGCCTAGATGAATGTCCTCGAAATTAGGACAAATTATTATTTTACTATCTCAGTGGGTGGGGTATGCTATAAGTCATTGATATAGAAACTAAGTTTTGACTATCTAAAGTGTAGGGGACAAACATGATACAAGACCCAGTATTAATTAATGATTGGCACGCGGTGATGCCTGTTAGCCAAGTGGAAGCCGAAAATGGTGTGGCAGGCGCACGGATTATGGGTGAAGATATTGTTATTTGGAAAGCTGGCGACCAAATATTGGCATGGAAAGACCTCTGTGTCCATCGGGGAACACGGCTTTCTCTTGGTGAAGTCCGTGATGGTGATACCTTGATGTGTCCCTATCATGGTTGGACATATGATGCTGATGGGCAATGTATCAAAATCCCAGCACATCCCGAACAAAAACCACCCACAAAAGCCAAAACCATCACCTATCATGCCAAAGTTGCTTATGAAATTGTGTGGGTATGCCTCGGTGAGCCAGCCAATGATATTCCTGTTTTTGAAGAATGGGGGGATGAGTCTTATCGTAAAGTCTTGTGTGGTGCATATAAATTTAATGCTGCAGGACCGCGTATGGTCGAAAACTTTTTGGATGTCGCACACTTCCCATTTGTTCACGAAAATATACTCGGTACACAAGAACGCACAGAAATCCCAGATTATGATGTGGTCACAGACGAAAATGGCGTAACAGCTTCTGATATTCGTGTGTTCCAGCCCAACCCAGACGGAACAGGTGTTGCCAAGTGGGTGACGTATACTTATAAAGTCCATCGTCCATTGGTTGCTTATTTCCGTAAAGAAGCCGAGCAGAAATTTGCGATTCTACTGATGGTCACACCGATTGAAGAAGTTGAATCTTTGATGTGGATGTGGATGGTCATGACACATGGTGAAGGGACAGACGAAACTCTACGCGCCTTCCAAGATGAGATCGCGATGCAAGATTTGCCAATTGTGCAATCACAACGCCCTGAATTACTGCCCTTAGATTTGCAAGATGAATTGCATCTGCGGAGTGATAAAACCGCTATTGCTTATCGTAAATGGCTCAACGAAATCGGCTTAACCTTTGGCACGAGTTAAACAAAATACGGCATACATTAATGGATGGCATTCGTGTCATCCAACCCTCTTATTGTTATAAGCTCAACTGATACCCCCATGCTAGCTTCTGACTAGAACAACAATCATGACATTTGTCACACAATATAGGTATTAACGTAACTAGACAGATTGAGGCAAGTCATGAGCAAACAACTAAGAACGCATGTTAGTAATGTATTGGTGATTGGGTCAGGAGCGGCAGGAATGCGAGCATCAATCGCCGCTTATGAAGCAGGTAGCGATGTCGTGATGGTTGGTAAACGTCTGCCCCGTGATGCCCATACCGTCCTCGCCGCTGGTGGAATTAATGCTGCACTCGGAACACGTGACCCTGAAGATAGCTGGCAACAACATTTCGCTGATACCATCAAAGAAGGTTATTACCTCAGTGATCCACACACAGTGGAACTGATGGCAAAATACGCACCACAGGCAATTGATGAATTGGTGTCTTATGGTGTTGAATTTGCAAAAACCGAAGACGGGAAATTAGATCAACGCTATTTTGGCGCACATAAATATCGTCGTACATGTTATGCAGGTGATTACACAGGACGCGCGATTTTATATGGTTTGGCTGACCGTGTGGAGGAGTTAGGTATCCCGATTCACGAATTCCGTTATGTGACTCAGTTATTGGTCGATGATGGTGTCTGCTTCGGTGCGCTGGCATTTGACATCAACACAGGTGAACGCACAGTTTACCTAGCGGATGCGGTGGTCTTGGCTGCAGGTGGACATAATCGTTTATGGCGACGCAGTTCATCACGCCGTGACGAAAATACAGGCGATGGCATGTATCTGGCATTAAAAGCTGGGGCAGAATTGGCGGATATGGAGTTGATTCAATTTCATCCGACGGGCATGGTTTCACCAGAGAGCCTCGCAGGCACACTCGTAACAGAAGCGGTACGTGGTGAAGGTGGACGTTTATTTAATGCCGACGGTGAACGCTATATGGAGCGTTATGATAGTGAGCGCATGGAGCTATCAACCCGTGACCGTGTGGCATTGGCGAATTATACCGAAATCATCGAAGGGCGTGGTGGACCGAATGGTGGGGTCTTCCTTGACATCAGCCACCGTGATAAAAACTTCATCTTAGAGAAGTTGCCCCGCATGTATCGCCAATTTATGGAAGCACAGATGCTGGACATTAGCGAGAGCAAAATGGAAGTCGCCCCGACAGCCCATTACAGTATGGGGGGCGTGGTGGTAGACCCCGAAACTCATGCGACCTGCGTGGCGGGACTCTATGCCGCAGGGGAAGTGACCAGTGGTTTACATGGTGCAAACCGACTCGGCGGAAATTCATTGGCGGAAACAGTTGTCTTTGGACGTTTTGCTGGCGAACATGCCGCAGAATACTCACAGGGTATCCCAGCCCAACACCGCTCGCAAGCTGTGATTCAGACTGCGGTTGATGACCTCGATTCCTTTATCAAAGAAGGTGATGAGATGGCACGCCCACTGCAACGCGCCTTACGTGATAATATGTGGGAGAACTGTGGGGTTGTCCGCCATGAAGATCGGCTCTATGTGGCATTGGACATCATCGCATCCATTCGTGAAGCATCCGAAAATCTGGATGTCCGTCCATCGTCGGAGGGATTCCAAGATTTGGCACTTGCCCTCGATTTACGCTCATCATTGATGTCGGCAGAAGCCAGCGTACTGGGCGCAATTGAACGCCGTGAGACACGTGGGGCGCATAACCGCACCGATTACCCTGAGACTGACCCAGCGTTACAGGTCAACTTTATTACACGACTCAATCGAGATGGTGAACTAGAAGTATTCCCACGCTCCATCAAACCGATTTCAGATGAGTTACAAGCATGGATTGATGATGAAGAATTGGAACTGGAAGGGCGTTTACTGGAGTAGTGACTCACACATCGGATAAATCAAAAAGGGTTGGATCATGTTCCAGCCCTTGTGTTTTTATTGTTATCGGCAAGCATCTTATCCTTTAGCAGGACCACCCTCACGATAGATAAACACATCGCCACCTTGGTTTCCTGCAAATTCACGCGCACGTTTGACCGCTTCGGGACGGGTCTCAAAAACTTCTGTGGCATGTTCGCTACCTTCTTTACGCACAGCCCAACCGTCTTCATGCGATTCGACAATTTGATTATTGCTGGTGCTGGTATC
>CAYGTY010000232.1:0-9278 GCA_964352825.1 uncultured Anaerolineaceae bacterium | reverse complement strand
GTGGTAGCTCAGCATTAAATATGGGTACAGTTGTTTATAATTCGGCAACCGATTCGTGGACAGGTGGTATTAACCTCGTTCTTGATTCTGACCCAGCCCATCAAATTGTCGATACCATATCTGATTTACATTACTATGATGTCTCACCTTTATTGGATGTGATGTATTATGAATTTGGTGATTATCAATTCCATAATGTTTATTTTGATGCGGATACAACAACATGGTCAGCAGGTGAGTCGCACATGGTTGATGGCTTCATCGGTTATCCGATGGTGATTGATGATGGTGGCACATTTGTTTGGGATGGCGATAGTGAAGACCTTGCATCTCCGACGGACTTCCATGCCTTCCGTGCGACAGTGGATTGGCTACCTTAACAACTCATAACAATAGATATAGAATAGATTAAAGGGAGAACGACTCCCTTTTTTTGTTTATAAAAATATCAATAATCTGCTCCATTTGCAATTGCATGAAGGTCAACCCATTGGTAAATTTTTTTAATCCTGTCGTAACACGACTTCTTCGTAGCGAAATCCCAACCATTATCGTCGTTATTGTTCTCTCATTGTGTATGACATTGATCGATGCTGTGACAATTAGTATCTTGCCAGCCTTGCTCAATCTGATTCAAGATATTTCCCCAGATAAGTTACCGACTGTCTTAAAACTATGGATTGAGCTACTCTATTTTTTACCTGCTAATGAACAAATTGTCGTTTTGCTGTTTGGGATTGTGGCTGGCATCATTGTCAAGAACATCTTATATGGGATTTCGCTTTACATTAGTTACAGCATGAATGCACGGTTAGGGATTCGATTGCGTCGTGAAGTATTTGAATTGTTGACAACGAGGACACAGCAGTATTTTCATGATACAAAAACAGGGAATATTATTGAGCTGGTGATGTCACAACCGGGTGAGTTGGGGCATTTGGGTCGTGGTGTTGCGGATTTGTTGATTAATGTCATTAGCTTGGTGGTTTATGTCGGTTTGTTGTTTGTCTTGTCGATTGAAATGGCATTAGCAACAATTGTATTTTCATTAGTTTCTGTTGGTGTTGTGACCTTCTATAACCGTTTGGCGGCTTCTTATACCAATCGCTGGACAGAATCGCGTTATATGCTATCGCAAATGATGGTAGAAGCGATCAATGGCATGATGACGATAAAGTTATTCAACAAAACCGCAGATATTATCGAGAAAATTAATCGCCAGAATGAAATTGAGCGGTATAGTGGGCGGATGCGCTTCTTCGCGATGATGATGAGTGCGCCTTTGACTGAGGTGTTAGGCACAATATTTATTGGCTTTATTATCATCTGGACGACATCAAGTAGTTCCCTAGATTCGGGTGCAACCTTATCTGTATTATTAGCTTTTATTGTGGTGATGGTGCGGATGCTCGTCCCCTTGAAAGAGGTTAATCGGTCACGGAGTCTGATTATCAGTCATTGGGCTGTGATTGATAAGTTATTTGAGATGATACAAGAGACTGCTTTGTATGAAGAAGCAAGCGGTGAGGCTGAGCTTGGGCAGATAGAGTCTGAGATACATGTTGAGGATGTGAGTTTTCGTTATTTTAATGCGCCAGAACCCGTGTTGAAAAACATTAAACTGCAACTGCCGAAAGGGCAACTGATTGTTATTATTGGGCAGTCGGGGTCGGGTAAATCCACATTAGTAAATTTGTTATTGAACTTATACCAACCACAATCTGGTCGCATCTTGATCGATAATCAAGATATACAATCGGTTACACAAGAATCGTTACGGGAACGTATAACCTATGTACAGCAGTCCTCGTTCTTATTTGATGATACCGTCGCGAATAATATCAAGTTTGGTGTCAGTAAGGGGGAACATGCGACACAAGCTGAGGTTGAGGCGGCGGCGAAAGTGGCGGTTGCACACGACTTTATCATGGAGCTACCCAATGGATACGATACGCTTATTGGTGAGCGGGGGACAAGTCTTTCTGGTGGGCAAACACAACGGCTTGCGCTGGCACGAGGATTTATACGTTCCTCAGATATTTTGATTTTGGACGAATCTACAAGTGCATTAGACCAATTGACAGAAAAAACCTTATTTGAAAATATCGAAACATGGCGTGGGGATAGAACAATTCTTGTGATTACACATCGCATTGAGTTGGCAAATCTGGCGGATTGGTTGATTGTTTTGAGCGAGGGCGAGGTTGTACGACAAGGTCGTCCCGATGCCTTACGTGATAAAAAAGGTGAATTTTCTTGGTTATATCAATATGTTGACCCTGCGTTATAGCTTTGCTGTAAGATTGTGTAAGCCTTATAAAAATGGTGTAACTTTACAATTTGGCAATAGATTGTGAATATGTAGGCAATAATTGTCTTCTATTGTGCATATATAAGGTATATACACAGGATATGGAGATAAAGATGACAGCGTGTTCAGTAACGATTCTTATTGTCGAAGATGATACCGATAATATCAGGCTGTATCAGAGTATGCTTCGGCAAAGTTCGGTCAAAATCGTGTGTATCTCATCACAAGATTTATCATGTTTAGGTGAGATTATGGCGCAAGTACAACCCCGTTTGTTGATATTTGATTTTTATTCGATGCGGTCTCATTATGACTGTACGCTTAAGCTATTGGCATTGCTTCCTGATGTGACAACAGCAATTATTACAACATCCCCCGATAATGGCTGTAATGCAAATTTCGATTATGTGATTTCAAAACCTTTTGTGGCTGAGAATCTGTATCATATTGTGGCTCAGGTTCTATAAGATGAAACCCTGTGTCGTTATTTCATGATGTTCCGATATAATTGATGCGTTAAATAAATCATGTCGGGACATTCATGGAAGCAGTATCGATATTTATTATATTTCTGACAGCAATGTTTGTGCAGACGAGTGCTGGATTTGGGTCTGCCTTGATTGCAATGCCTTTCCTCATCGCTATGCTTGGTTATGATGTTGCTGCGCCTCTTTTTGCCCTCTCTTTTTCGACAGTCTCGATTGTCATTACCTATCGTTATCGTCACGAACTCAAATTTAAGAACATCTGGCGGATGATGCTGGCAGGGTTAATTGCGATACCGATTGGGGTTGGGATCATATCACAATGGGACGAGACGATTACACTATTTATCTTTGGTATCTTTATCATTGGCTATGCGCTTTATGCTTTGCTGGGATTTAAAGCACCACGTCTAGAACATCGCGGCTGGCAATTTGGGCTAGGTGCTTTGGCTGGTATGATTAGTGGGGCATATAATACATCGGGTCCTGTTTATGTTATCTATGGAGATAGCCAGCGTTGGGAACCCTTTGAGTTTAAGGGGAATCTGCAATTATTATTCTTTGTAAATTCTCTTTTGGTGACAGTCAATCACTTTGTGTTTGGTCATATGACGGATAAGGTCTTGAGCTTATGGGTTTATGCTATCCCTGGTATTATTGTTGGGATTGGTCTGGGGTTTGCGCTGGATAGATTTATTAAACCTGAGCCATTTCGGAAGGTTGTTTTGGTGATTTTGTTGCTTGTTGGTATCAGGATGTTGATTTAAGAGGTTGATGATGATCGATAATTTACATCCAGTCGTTGCTCAGATTACAGGGTTATTGAATGAGCAAGGTTGCTGGTATGAGACATTTGAACATGAGGCTGTGCGTACTAGCGAAGAAGCCTCAAACACGCGCCCGAATTATACGCTCCAGCAAGGGGCAAAGGCGATACTCTTGCGTGTGAAGAAATCGAAAAAAGATAAATTTTTTGTGATGTTGGTTTTCCCTGCGGATAGACGCTTCGATAATGGGACAGTCAAAGCCTATTTTGAGGCAAAAGATATTCGATTTGCAACTGAAGATGAGGTAGGGCAGTTGACGGGCGGGGTGCAACCGGGAGGTGTTCCTCCTTTTGGGAATCTGTTTGATTTGCCTGTCTATGTTGCGCCTGAGCTATTTGATAACGAGCGGATTGTGTTTAATGCAGGCGATAGGCGATTTTCTGTTGGGATGTTATCCGCGGATTATCGACGCTTGGTTGAGCCAACTGTGTTTGAATTTCTGCCCGATTAAATGGAGTCCATGATGGTCAAGAAATGCCTTATTTTATTATTATGCCTTGTGTCGCTATCGCAGGTGTTTGGACAAGATGGCTTCTATGTTGAAGCCTGCGAACTTGATATATTTAATAGTCAAATTGATACAATTCTCAATGATTATTTAGCTACACGTAATGTAGATGGTAGTACGGATGGCGCGTTGATGAGTATCGCGGTTTTGAATGAGTCGCTATCCGCTGTGTATCAAGATTGTCTGCAAGCCCAACAAGAGGCACGCCTGAATAGCTTAGAGGTGTTACTCAATGATTTATATGATGGTGGCTATATTATTTATGTGCGTCATACCCATACAGACCGCTCAGGTAGTGGTGATACAGAGCGCGAAGGGTGTGAAGGCGAACGTAATTTATCGACACGGGGACGCATCGAAGCTCAAGCGATTAATGATTATTATGTGAGTTTGGAATTACCTGTGGGTGCGATTATCACAACAGAACTATGTCGGACACAAGATACAACTGAGCTTGCATTTGGCGACCCCACAGAGATTATCCCACGCAGTGAATTAGAGGGTACGCTGGCTGATGTCTTGACTGTGATACCCAATGCTGGAACAAACACGATTATCGTCGCACATGTAGGTACACTCCAGCGCAATTTTGGCTTACCGATTCCATTTGATGAAGGTGATGCTTATGTTTTCCAGCCGATGGGTGAGGATGGGGTTGAGCTTGTGGGTCGGATTGGATTGGGTGATTGGGAGTTATTGTCTGAGTTTGGTAAATCTGACGAATAAGCAGTGCTGTATAAAGATAGCTGATTCTATTATTTGGATGTGTTTCTCAGCGGACGGGGCAAGCCTCTGTCCCTACAGTTAACTGATATAGCGATCAAGAATTGAGGCGCAGATGTTAAAGTCGATTCGGAATTTGGATTATGTTGTTTTATTGTGTAATGATCTGTCGTCAATGAAAAATTTCTATCATAATATTATGGGCTTTCCGATTCACTTGGAAACAGCGTCTTGGATAGAAATGCGTGTGGGTAGTCTGTTGCTCACATTATCCAAACGAGATCGCCCACTTGTCGGCGCACCGATACCTGCGGATTCTGCGTCTGTTCAGTTGGCGTTTCGGGTGACACCGCAGGAGGTTCAAAGCTGTTATGAAGAGCTAAAGGAGAAAGGTGTAGAAATTGTCCAAGCCCCACAAACAATTGATCAACGGGTTTGGGCATATTGGAAGCATCGCACCGTATTTTTTAAAGACCCAGAAAGTAATCTGCTCGAAATTTATGCCGAGATTGAGATTGCAGACGATAGATAACCGATATAGCTTATAAATATATAAATCTAATTGAGTTAGAAAAGGACTGTTATGACAATACAAATCACCCCCGGGCGGTATCGGGGATTAAAGACAACCAGTTTGGCGGAAAAAGATGTTTTTGGTGTGTTGGCGTTCGACCAACGCGGTAGTTACCGACGGATGATGCCTGAGGGAACATCTTATGAGGGTTTGGTTCAGGTCAAAGTAGAGATTATTAGTGCTTTATCTCAACATGCGAGTGCTGTTTTGACCGACCCTGTGTATGGTTTAAGTCCAGCAATGGAGATGAGTGGTAAATCGGGTTTGTTATTTGCGCTGGAAAAAAGTGGCTACAGTGGTGATGCGACTTATCGTAATGTTGAGTTCTTTGACGCATGGACACCTGAAAAATTGAGTAAGCTGGGCGCAAGTGCGGCTAAAATTTTAGTCTACTATAATCCCCAGAATGCTGATTTATCGGATGAGTTAGACCAGACAGTCGGTGCGATGATTGAAAAATGCCATGCTGTGGATTTGCCTGTGTTTGTTGAGCCAATGTCATATAGTGTTGATGAAAATATCAGCAAAGATAGTGCAGAATTTGCCGCACAGAAGGTCGAAATTGTCGTCGAAACTGCTCGCCGTCTAAGCCAAATAGGGACAGATGTATTGAAGATGGAGTTCCCTGTAGACCAAAATCACAATGATAATCTAGAGGATTGGGTATCGGCTTGTCAGAAATTAAGCGATGTCTCGACTGTACCGTGGGTACTATTGAGCGCAGGTGTTGACTTTGAGATGTTTGAGAAACAATTCAAGGCGGCTTGTGCTGGTGGCGCGAGTGGATTTTTGGCAGGGCGTGCTATTTGGAAAGAGTGTGCGGCGATGTCTACGGCTGACCGTGCTGAATTTTTGGCAGGTACAGCAACCAATCGCTTAAACACTTTATTAGACATTGCGAAATCGGATGCTCGTCCGTGGACAGATTTTTATAGTGTGCAAGCATCGACGGCTGATTGGTTTGAGGCGTATTAGGGTTCTTAATCCAGAATTGTATACTCGGACGGGAGGAATCCCATCCCTACGATTTTTAAAAATTAACTGAATGAAACAGAGATCATACCCTACATCTATATTTATTTGACATATTGAAGTGAGAGATATTTTATTATGGCTGTAACACGCGAAGAATTAAAGAAATATCAAGATTTGGCATATGACTATTTGCAACGGGCTGGCATTGTATTGACGGATGAGGAACGCGCAAATATCGAAATCGCTGACCTCGGCTTGGGTGAATTTGAGCAGACAGGCTTGGCATTGGTCACCTATGTGAATACGGAACGCTGTTGTGCGAAAGAGTTGGTTTTATTACCGCATCAAACTTGCCCTGAGCATTTTCATCCTGAGATACCCGAGATTAATTATGCTGGTAAAGAAGAAACCTTTCGTTGCCGTTGGGGTGAGGTGTATTTGTATGTCGATGGCGAGCCTGTTGAAAATCCAAAAGGTAGCCCTCCTGAACATCGCAAAGATACCTACACGGTTTGGAATGAGATTATTCTGAAACCGGGTGACCAATATACACTTGCACCGAAGACATGGCATTGGTTTCAGGGTGGTCCTGAAGGGGCTGTGGTATCCGAGTTTAGTACAAAAAGCATGGATGAAGCGGATTTATTTACTGATAAAGATATTCAGCGGATGCCAGAGGTGCTTGATTAGCTCATGCCCTACGATATTGTTGTATGTGGCTTATTGACGCTGGATATGTTGCCTGATATGTCTGGTTTGACAACCGATAATTTGGTTGATGCTGGGAAGCTATTTACGATTGGGCAGATGGCAATGTCTACAGGAGGGGCAGTCTCTAATACAGGGATTGCCCTACATAAACTTGGGATGCAGGTTGGATTAATGGGTTTGGTCGGTGATGATTGGATTGGGCAAGTCATTCTGGCGTTTTTGCGTGGGCATCATGCTTATTTAGCTGACTATATCCAAGTGATTGATTGCGCATCCAGTGCATATTCAGTTGTATTAGAGCCTCAGAACCATAATCGGACAATCCTCACGCATACAGGTGTTAATGATCGTTTTGGATTTGACAGCTTAGATTTAGATATTATCAAAGAAGCCTCAATTGTGCATTTGGGCTACCCGACGATGTTAGCGCGATTGTATCAAAATGAAGGTGATGAGCTACTTAAGATATTCAAAACCTTGAAATCTGAGATGAGACGCATCACATCCTTAGATATGACATTACCTGACCCCAGTCAGCCATCAGGGCAGGTGAACTGGGAAAATATTCTGACAAATACTTTACCGTATGTTGATATTTTTATCCCGAGTATTGATGAAATTCTGTATATGATGGCGCGTGATGATTATGAAAAGTGGCAAGGAAATGTCGCAGCACATATGACCGAGGACTATTTGGAGGCGCTTGCCAATACATTGCTCGCTATGGGTGTGGGTATTGTTGGATTTAAACTTGGAGAACGCGGACTTTATTTGCAAACATCGAAAGATTCTTTGCGCTTAGGCTTTTTATCCCAGATAGGACAGACTATAGAGACTTGGCGTGATTTTCGTTTTTGGCAATCAGCATATCCTGTGCATGTTGAAGGTACAACAGGGGCAGGGGACGCAAGTTATGCAGGTTTTCTGGCGAGCATCTATCGTGGATTATCTCCAATGGATTGTGTACGGATGGCATGTGCTGTTGGGGCATGTAATGTGGAATCGGCTGACCCGACACAAGGGGTTCTAAGCTGGGGTGAGACAAAAGCACGGCTTGAGCGTGATTGGTCGTAGTTTTACGTTTATTCATAACTGATGGTTGAGAGATTTTTCACTAGCCCGCTTATACTAACAAGATGATCTTTGTTTTTTTTGTTAATCATTTTTACACATAAAATTTAAATAATATGTTATTTACTACACAGAGAAAGACATTAAACAGTTTATATTCCTTTACAGTTATATAACCAATATGGTATATTAAAATTATGAAGACAATATTCGATGTAATAGCTGACCCGACTCGCCGTAAGATACTCGACCTATTGCGTGAGAAACCTCGCCCTGTAGGTGACCTTGTGGACGCACTGAACATCAGCCAGCCTGGTGTATCGAAACATCTGCGTGTACTCCGAGATGTTAATCTTGTCGATGTTCGGGTAGATGCACAGCGTCGTCTGTATGAACTGCGTTCAGAGCCTTTAGCAGAGGTCGAGGAGTGGTTATTGCCCTATCGCCAGCTATGGGAGGATCGCTTCGATCAACTCGATGATGTTCTGAAAGAAATGCAGTCAACAGATGACTCTAACAATGATTCAGTAAACCAAAAAGGAGAAACAAATAATGAGCAAAACTAAAATCTCAACACCTACACCAACTGAAATCACGATCAAGCGGACCTTCGATGCACCACAGAATCTCGTATGGGATGCCTTTACAAAGTGTGAATATCTGGTCAATTGGTGGGGACCTGAGGGATGGTCACTCACTGAGTGTGAGATGGATCTACGCCCTGGAGGAAGCTGGCGTTACTGTATGTTTGGTTCTATCAGCGACACAGAAACTATGGAAAGCCGTGGACTTGCTATGTATAGTGAAGTCGTTGAACCAGAACAGCTTGTCTATAAAGATGTCTTCGTAGATGCAGACTACAACCCGATTGAAGGCATGCCTGCAGCCCAAATCACGACAACCTTCACTGAAACAAATGGCAAAACTACCGTTTTCAGCCGTAGTGTCTACCCCACACAGGAAGACCGTGATAAAGTTATCGAAATGGGCGTGGAAGCTGGAATCACTCAGACCTACGATCGCCTAGCAAAATTGTTATCGGAAACCGCATGATACACTAAATGTATCGGATCATTTAACACCCGCATATCTA
>CAYGTY010000231.1:6494-9365 GCA_964352825.1 uncultured Anaerolineaceae bacterium | reverse complement strand
TGAGATGAACCAATTGAGACGCTATATTCTACTTTTCATTTTTATCATCTTACCGATTGTTTCTGCACAAGATACCGACTTACCTGAGGATTCATCAGGACTTGAACCAGGTGCAGTGATTGACGGGCGGATTGATGACCGTAACCCACGCGAAGTCTATTATATAGATGGATTGCGTGGCGAGGTGATTCAATTTGAGTTGATTGCTACATCAGGCACACTTGACCCTATTTTGAGTATTTTTGATGATACAGGTCGGATGGTTTTTTCGCGTGATGATACTCTCGGCAACCTCAACATTGACCAAAATCTGACTTTAGAAAAATCAGGGCGTTATTATATCGTTGTCGGACGCTTTGGCTATAGCCTCGGTGCGACATCTGGCGATTATGAATTACGTATGGAGCGTACAGGGGTTTTATCGGAACAAGGCAGTACCTTACGCTTTGGTGATTCTGTCATTGATACCATCAGCGATACCAGCCCACAAGTCTATTACACTTTCCAAGCCACTCAAGGCGACATTCTAACGATAGAGATGATACGCGCCTCAGGTACACTTGACCCTTATATTCAGGTCGTCAGCAGTGACCGTTTTGTGGTCGCAGATAATGATGATCGTCTGGGGTCGGATACAAAAAATGCGCGGATTGATACCTTGTTAATTGAGCAAACAGGCACATATATTATCGTTGCCACGCGTTATGGTGGCGTTGCTGGGGATAGTGCAGGTAGTTTTGCGCTGACAATTGATGAAGCCGAAAATAGTGGAATTGGTAATTCTTCACTTGCCCCCCTACCGATTGGTTATGGTGAAAGCATCGAAGCCAATTTAAATAATCAACAATATGAACGCTTCTATACCTTTAATGCACGGCGCGATGATTTAATCACCATCAGCATGACACGTGGGCGCAATGGACGCTTGGATAGTTATCTCATTTTAGCGAATGCGGGTTTCTTGCCGATGATTGAAGATGATGATGGCGGTACTGGGCAAAATGCAAAAATTACTGAATATCGTATCCCTGCCGATGGTACATATTTTATTATTGCGACGCGCTATTCTGGTAAAGAAGGTACATCCGATGGTGACTTTGTTCTGGCGTTAGAAACCTCTGGTAACGCCTTTGATGAAGTTCCCGAAGGTGTTCCAACCATTAATTATGGTACAAGCCTGACAGGGACAATTAACGACGAGAACCCCGAAGACCTCTATGCCTTCTATGCCAATCAGGGGGATGCGATTACTGTTTCCATGAATCGTAATGATGGGAATTTAGATAGCGTTTTGGATTTATTAGATAACTTCCAACAGCGGATATTACGTGATGATGATGGGGGAAACGGTCAAAACTCGCGCATCGAACGGTATACGATTCCGTATACAGGTCTCTATTACATCCGCGCCCAGCGCTATGATGGTTCAAATGGTGACCCCAATACAACGGGCTCATATGTGATGGTTTTGGCTCAGCGTTTTGATTAGGAATCGTACTTGAGGAAAAAACTTAGGGACACTAATGTAATATGTCCCCAAGTTTAAATTTTACTTATTATATAGAACGCTTATGGTTCACTACCAAAGACAACTGTTCCACTTTGATAGATTGGGATTGTGGTTGTTGTTGACCACGCACTACCCATACCCCCACTGCGCCACCAATCGTTGCCACTAGAGTGTGTTGATTCCCAATTTTTATGGCGTAAGGTGGTGTTAAACTGCCATGATGAACCTGCTGCTAATGTACCGCTAAAGCTAACCGTATAGTAGAACACGCCGTTGCTATGCTTGACTGGACCACTGATGGATGCAGTTCCTGATTGATCCCAATAATTCTCAAGAACATACTTGTTCCTACCATTACGATTCTCTGTTTTATAGTAAACTCGGAATGATAGGTTGCTCTCGGCTTGTGTTCCATTATTGGTGATGCGTACATTAAATGCAGACTGTTGACCATTATCGGTTGTACCCTGAATATCCATTGTTAAAGATGGACCTGTTACAACAGCTGCGACAGTGACACTAACATCAACACGATCTGTTCCGCCCTTACCATCATCAGCAGTAATCGTGACAGTATATGACCCAGCGTCTCCAGAAAGTGGCTTGAATGCTAAGGTTGCAGGGTTGGTGTTTGATGTGAAGGTCATGAAGTCTTTTAACCCAGTAGCTGTTAAACTGACAGTATCACCATCTAAGTCACTGAAATTGATATTAACCGTTTGTTCTGGATCACCTTCGTCCATCGGGTCAACTGAACCTGCCGTAACAAATGGCGCACGGTTTGCATCTGCAACCGTAACTGTAAATATTTCTGTGTCTGAGTCTGTACCATCAGTAACATATATCGAGACTTCATATATTCCAGCATTCGTATATCCCGGTGAAACGGTCAGTTGTGGTGGATTAGATGAACCATTAAATGTCATAAATCCCGGTAATGTACCTGATGCACCATAAGTCAGTGTATCATCATCTGCATCTGTGGCTGAGAAGGTAATGACATTGGTCTCAGCTTCGTTTACAGTTTTATTGCCAATTGCACCTAATTCAGGGGCATGATTGACATCTTCGACTACCACATCAAAGGTCACAGAATCACTACCACCGTTACCGTCATCGACACTAATTGTAACGCTATATGTGTCAGAATCATCTCCATCAGGTGACATTGTTAATGTTGGTGTTCCTGATGTATCAAAGATCATGAACGAGGGCAAGTCTGCTGGTGCAGAGTATGTCAGTGTATCATCATCTGCATCTGTCGCATTGAAAGTAACCGATTTGCTGGTATTTTCTGAGACATTTTGTGTTACCACTGCATCGAATATAGGGGCATTATTTGATGTATCACCTGTGCCGGA
>CAYGTY010000231.1:0-6394 GCA_964352825.1 uncultured Anaerolineaceae bacterium | reverse complement strand
ATCACCTGTGCCGGAATCATTGCCAAGTCCAGATATTGGCACTCCATTTTCGCCGAGGCGGAAGCTACGAACAGTATCGTATTCTGTACTCCGTGAAATTAAATGAAGTTTTGGCGGGTTTGCTGAACTTAATTGATTACATAGGGTGCTGCTGTTTGTCATCTCGAACAAGTCTGAAGATGAATTATAGGACATTGCATATTCAACATTAGAAGACGTTGATTCTGATAACAACGATAGCTCAGTGTCACCTTGACATGTTGTTACTGCGGTATATGCAAATAAGTTGCCTGCAGCACAATTATATTCTGATATAACGACATCTTCGACTACTCGACATTCACAATCTTCACTGCCACCGAGTTCACAGGTTGTGACCTCTAATGTATTTGCAACAGAGTTCCCCATCGCAGTCATGACGACAATAGAGGCAACACTGACCAACACTAATATGAGGGCGTATTCAACTAAACCCTGCCCATGAGCAGATTGAAAGATATGTATCTGAGGCTTTGACTTCACATCTTTTTTAAGTTTCTTGAACATCATTATGCACCTCCGTTAGCTAGATTACCTTGAACAACATTCGCAATCGTGACCGCACTCGATTCTGATAAATCATGTGGGTAGACTGCAATAATGTTGGAATAAGCAATCATATTACTGGTGCTTTCGTATGCAGATAAGCGATTTTGATCAGCCAGAATTGATTGCACACTATCATAGACAAAGATTTCGACTTGGCGTGAGCGATTACCTGTATCCCGAATATCTAAGGTGATAATATTTTTGCCAATGACTGCATCGCGTGTTTGCTCTGTTGAAAGAATATCAAGAGAGCTTGTGCTAAAGGCATTCAATACTTGCGCTGGTACCGCGAGTTCGGTAGAGGCGATGTCTACACCATCTGTGTTGACCATGAGCCCACTGGAGGATGTTAATTTCGATACCATAATACCCATCATTAGCACGAGGAAGATAGTTAATCCTAAGCCAATAATTGCTTGCATCATCGGTGAAAAATGGCGTAAGAATGGACTCTTGTCAGCTTGGTCTTGTAATTCATGAATGATGCTATTAAAAAGAATGTTGTGGTCACCACCAACACTTCCCCCGAGGTCGCGCATATAATCGAGTGATTTACGATGCTGATTGTCTAAGAGTAGTGCTGCACGGAGATATTGCAATTTTTTCTTACGATCATTCGTAAGTTGTGATGCTAAATACCACGCATCAGCAGTTGGTTTCCGTTTGATGAGTGTCTGTAGCATTTTCATTGCTTGTTTACGATTATTGGTTTTAACCGCTGTACGAATCTCTCCAATTGTAGGTGTGTACATAATTTACTCCAATATAATGACTTGCGATAATCTAATAATGTGAATGATTTAAGATTTGGCTTATTACACAAAATAATAGGTTGTGCTTGGATTAAGCCTAAATGTAATCAATGTGTAAAATTCACACTTAAATTATAATATAACTTATTATTTCTAAGTGTTAAGGTTTGTAATAATACGAAATTTTATAAAGGATTCAACTGAAAATATACCCAGTAGTCAATAATAATAAAGTGTACAGATCTTTATAAGGTTTGTCTGAAAATAGGCGATTTACAGTTTTGCTCTTTACATGTAATAAGTTGTAATAGTTTATTTTGAGTTTATTACTTAATTATCTGATTTGTTTTGTATATGCTATATCAAGTAGAGTTGGGTTTATTTCAATGTAAGTGGTATAGGAAAAAGTGTAATATTTACCAATAAGCTGATTAGCGAGTTCCCCTTTTGGAGAGCTTCTATCTATCTAGTCAATTGCTTTAGCTCCAGCAATCTATCTAAACATCCAACAGGGGTTTAACTTCGACATCGACTTTCAGTGATCGGGAGGTAAAGGTATCAGAAATGTATCGAGACATCAGAATCAAAAAGAGCGCACCACATTGGCACGCCCTTTAAAAAGTTCTATGTTTTAGATTTTAGACTTGTGCTTCGAGTTCGTCAGCAATTTCATTATCTTCAATATGTTTGAGGACAATGGCATCGTCTTCGACTTCGGCACGAATCACACTGGCTAAGCTAAATTCACCTGACAGGATACCATCTGACAAAGAATCTTCAATTTCATTTTGAATCAAGCGACGTAATGGACGTGCGCCAAATTCTGCATCGTAGCCATTTTCAGCTAACCAGCTCAATGCTTCATCAGTGACTTCGAGTGTAATCGCGTGTTCGAGCAAGCGTTCACGGACTTTGTTCAACTCAAGGTCAACAATTTCTTTGATTTCGTCACGGGTCAATGCACGGAAGATGATACTAGCATCAACACGATTCAAGAATTCTGGGCGGAACATGCGACGCAATTGTTCAATCACATTCTTGCTCATATCTTGATAGGTTTCATCATCGAGCTTTTCACCATCAATCGGTGTTGTGAATCCTAAACCTGAGTTACGCTTAATCAAGTCTGCACCGACATTACTAGTCATGACAATCATCGCGTTACGGAAATCAACACGGCGACCGCGTGCATCAGTTAATGTTCCCTCTTCCATCACTTGCAAAAGCATATTGAAGGCTTCGGGATGGGCTTTTTCGATTTCGTCAAAGACAACGATACTATATGGACGGCGACGAACAGCTTCGGTCAATTGACCTGCATCTTCGTAACCAACATATCCCGGAGGCGCACCAACAAGACGTGCCACCGAATGACGTTCCATAAATTCACTCATATCGAGTTGAATCAGAGCATCTTCACTGCCAAACATGAATTCAGCAAGTGCTTTGGTTAATTCTGTTTTACCAACACCTGTGGGACCAAGGAACATGAATGAACCGATTGGACGGCGTGGGTCTTTGAGTCCTGCACGAGCGCGACGAACTGCTTTACTAATCGCGACGATGGCATCATTTTGACCAACAATCCGTTCATGGAGTTTGGATTCCATCTCCATTAGGCGTTCACTTTCTTCATTGGCGATACGGGTCACAGGGATACCTGTCCACATCGCAACAACTTCAGAAATATCTTCACCAACAAGACGGGGTTGTCCAGTTTCTTCATTCCAATTCGCACGCACATCTTCGAGTGATGCTTCAAGTGCATCTTTACGTGTTGTCAAGCTTTCAACTTCATCTGTTTCACCAGCTTCAGTCGCAAGTTCAATTTCATCACGCAAGACATCCAACTCGTCCGTGATACGACGTACAGATGCTGCTTCTGGGCTTTTGTACATCCGCAAACGTGCTGCTGCTTCATCGATTAGATCAATTGCTTTATCAGGTAAGAAACGGTCAGGAATGTAGCGGGCAGATAAATGCGCCGCGACTTCAATCGCTTCGTCTGTGATTTCGACATTATGATGTTCTTGATACGGGTATTTAATCCCTTGCAAGATTTCGATGGTTTCTTCGATTGTCGGTTCATCAACTTGGATTTGTTGGAAACGGCGTTCAAGTGCTGCATCATTTTCGATATGCTTACGATATTCATCAAGGGTGGTTGCACCAATACATTGGAGTTCACCGCGTGCGAGTGCAGGCTTTAAGATATTTGCCGCATCCACACTGCTCCCAGCAGACCCAGCACCGACAAGCATATGAACTTCGTCGATAAAGAGGATCGTATCTGAGGACTTGAGTTCTTCAATCACGCGTTTGAGACGTTCTTCAAATTGACCGCGATACATTGTACCTGCGACTAATGAACCAACATCGAGCTGCAAAACACGTTTATTGAGCAATGGCTTCGGTGTATCCCCTTCAATAATCCGTTGGGCTAAACCTTCGACAATTGCTGTTTTACCGACACCGGGTTCACCAATAAGAGCAGGGTTGTTTTTACGGCGACGGCTTAATACTTGGATAACGCGCTCGATTTCCATCTCACGTCCCACAACAGGGTCTAGCTTGCCATCTTGAGCGAGGGCAGTCAAATCGGTTGCGAGTTGATCGACTAATGGTGTTTTATCACCTTTAGCAGGTCTGTTTTGTGGACGTTCTTGCGCTTTTTGGGCGGATTGGACAGGGCTTTCTTGTAGCACTTTGCGGGTTTGGCGACGCACTTCTTCTGGGCTAACACCCAAGCGACGCAAAACATCCAACGCAATGCCTTCCTGTTGGCGGACTAACCCCAGTAATAGATGCTCGGTGCCGATGTAATGATGTCCCATACGACGGGCTTCATCAACAGCAAGCTCCAACACCTTTTTCGTGCCGGGTGATAAATCAAGTTGTGTATTCGATGATTTATTTTCTGAGGTTGATAGACGGGTGACTAATTCTTCTACACGGCGAAGGTCTAATCCTAAGTCTCGCAGAACACGACCAGCTACGCCACCTTCTTCGCGCATAAGTCCGAGGAGTAGATGCTCAGTCCCAATTTGATGGTGCTGTAAGCGTTCTGCCTCTTCTTGCGCCAAGCTCAGTACGCGCCGCGCCCGCTGTGTAAAGCGTTCCATTTTATTCGGCACGGTAAATACCTCCAACTACAGTAGCCCATATTGGGCACTTTCGACAATACATACATATATATCATTATACCAGTAGTTCTTGCATATGGCTTATGAGAGTATCAATACTTCGTTAGAATCAACAAAGTTCTTTTTATACGTATGTTAATGTCACCTATGGTAATGAAAAGGTATAAATTAATCAACTAGCCATTCTTACAGGACAGTATGATAAATATTTATTTTCTACATGATTTAAGGTAAATTTACACTCTAATTGTTGTTTTTACTGATAATATCAATACATATAATCAAAGATAAATCTTATGCCCTTGACACCCAAGCAACTTGCTGTGATACGTGAATCCACAATAAATGAAGAGGCGTATCAACGTGTTGTTGACTTATTTGATGATACACCACCCCCACCTATGCCTAAAGTAGATTATCTTTTCGGCCTCAGCCCACAACAAGCAAAAGAGGTTCTAGCTGTGATGGATGCTATTCCTATCGCAATTAGCCTTAAAAATCGGCAAGGTCTTTATGTCATGGGTAATCAAGCTGTGGTAGATATGATTGGGATTAAACGACATCGAGACTTAATATCAAAGACCGATTTCGACTTGATGGCGCATGAACTTGCTCAAGAAGAATTTGACCAAGAGCAACACATAATGGAAACGGGCATCCCTATTTTGAATCAAGAAGTTCATATAGAGCGCGATGGTCAACCACATTACTACTTGATGATTAAATCACCAATTTATAACGAAGATGGTGAGATAATAGGGCTGATTACGATTCATCGTGATATTAGCGACCAGAAACAAGTTGAACAATCCTTAGAAAATGAACGCAACCTTTTGCGGACAATCATCGATCATATTCACGATAAAATTTATGTAAAAGATCGTGAAAGCCGATTTGTAACTGCCAATGCAGAGACAGTAAGGGTTATGCTTGCCTCATATGGTGTAACCCTAGACAATTTAATTGGTTCAACAGACTTTGACTATATGCCTTATGAACGGTCAAAACAACTTTTTGATGAAGAACAAACGATTATGCAAACGGGTGAACCGATAATCAATCAAGAATTAATGACCCCGTCCGTCACTAAACATAGAGACTTATGGTTCTTGGTATCCAAAGTCCCAATTTATGATGATGAAGGCAATGTTATTGGCTTGGTCGGTATCAATCGGGATATTACTAGCCGAAAATTAGCATCGCAACATGCTGTGCAAATCGAAGTCGAGCAAGAGAAGAGTAAATTCTTAACCGAATTTATCACCGAATCCTCACATGAGTTCCGCACACCCATTTCCATTATACGCACATCCAGCTATCTATTAACTCATAGTGCTGACCCTGCCAAACATGAGCACTATATCGCACAAATTACTGAGCAGACAGAACGTTTAGAGGCATTAATCAACAACCTCAATTTGATGATTACACTAGACTACCAAGAACATATTAATCGGCAATCCATTCATCTAAGACAATATCTACATAATCTGATTGAGTATTGCGCTAAGTACCTCAAGCATCGGGATATAACAATTGAAGTTGTGGATGAGGGGATGGATGCTCCTTATTATGGGAATGATCCATTGTTGACAATTGCCCTATCTCAAGTCGTGCATAATGCGATTCGCTATAGTCATGATGACGGTATTATTAAGTTAATTGGGAAATCAACACCGCAAGAAGTCTCTATCCAGATTGTAGATTACGGCATTGGCATAAGTGAACAAACGCTACCCAATGTCTTTAAACGCTTCTTCCGTGAAGACTATTCGCGTTCAACCTATGGCTTTGGACTCGGTTTACCCATTGCTCAACGTATCATTGAGTTACATGGCGGGACAATCGCCATTGAGAGCCAACTGGATGTCGGAACAACCGTCCATGTCCAATTGCCCCAAGTTGACTCAA
>CAYGTY010000230.1:0-9428 GCA_964352825.1 uncultured Anaerolineaceae bacterium | reverse complement strand
CTTCCAATATTGATGGCACAAGTAATAATTCTAGCAGGGATATATCGTGATGATAGTCGAGATGATAAAGACAAACAAAGCATTTACTGGATTCGTCTTGACTAGTTCATCTCGTCATCATAAATTAACTCATTCATGCTTAGGCTAATCTTCTAAGGCAAGGTCTTGTGGTGTTGGTAAGTCTCCCAATATAACCGCATGATTTCGTGCGCATGATAGCCCCACGTATAGCAACTGACTGGCAACAGAATCATGTAGTTTATCCAATTCCGATAGAATGACAACCGAGCTTTCCAAGCCTTTGTAAGCATAAATTGAACAGACTTTAACCGCCATGTTCATATCTGTTTGCATATCCCAGCTTAAGATAAAGTTACCGAGGATTTCGTCATTATCCCACATACTACGTTTTTCTGATTGAGACGTTAAGATGACGATTTCTTCATGCGAGACGATTTCTTCATTAACGAGACGATGAAGTAGACGTTGTAATGACTTCTTGGCGGTCTTCGTACCAGAAACAGAAATAACTTCGACATCACGCCCTTCGGGACCACTACATGTCGTTTCGGTGTTGGTGACAGCATAGGGCATGAGCGTAGTGTGGATGCGCTGGGTATTGCGACAGTTGCGCGTGAGGGGAAAGGGTGGGATGTCGATGGGAACGTTGCTCATCTGTGTGTAGAGGCGTTGATTATCGTCAAAAAACACATAGAGAATGCCGTTTTGGCTGTCCTTGAGCAATTCTGGGATGGGTATCCACATTTCGTCTTTGAAGTCTTGCGCTTCGTCGACGATGATAGCATCAAAGAGCATGTCAGGGTTTTGCTGTTGGAGGCGTTCGGCGGCTTGCATGAGCAATTCTGGGGCTTGCTCGTAGAAGTCATTGACTGCACCGGGATGGATTTGAAACTGATTCAGAATTTGTCCAATGTAGCTGTGAATATCCAACTCGAGTAGATAGACTTGCTTAAATTACAGATCGTTAGCTGCTGATGACTTCATAAATATCACAAATTAGGATATAACTTAAACCTTAGGCTGGCTCGTTAAAACGGCTATGCTCAGCATCGTCATATGTGCTTGCCACATGTGCATAAATTTCTGCGACTGTTGGTTCAAATACTTCATTATCCAGCCCCATCACACCCCATGCAGTATCTAAGACATCAATAATAGTAGAGCGAACTGCCTCTTGTGAAATATCTCGCCGTCGCCAATCAAGTTTTAATTTCTCTGTTTTAAGCGTTTTTAGCAAAGACTTAACCGTATCCTTAATCGCATCCCGTTCCTTATCACTTAAGGTCTTTTTCGGGCGAACTAATAAATCGAATACAGCCAATTCTTCTTTAGAAAGCCCTTCCCTCACATGCCGTTGTTCTTCTTCTGTGATGTCCTCAACCATCTTGAGCAATGCACTAAATATCTCATCTACACCCACAGCACCTGCATTATAACTAGCAATGAGTTGATTAAATCGCTCCAAATAATTCATTCGAGTTCGATTCTGTCCAACCAATTGATTAATTTGATTTTGCATAGCCCGACGTAATTTCTCGATGCTTGTACGTCGCTCACCACGCTTAAATCGCTCAGCCAATTTCTCAAAGTCAATCTGACTAATATCATATAATTTAGCTAATGGGTCACTCTCAATTGACCACCGTGTTGTAATCACAGAATCATCTAACACAGATTCAATCTCATGTGCAATATCTTCAATATCTTGTTCTGAAACATACTGGGTACTATTCGCTAGCTTAGCAATTGTCATGAACAATTGACGTATCGGAAGGAATTCTGCTCCCGTGCGATTAGGCAAAATTGTATTGACACTTAAATCAATCGCACGAACATAATTGATAAACTCATCATAAATTTCTGGGCTTGCCCATACCTTCTCCCCTACATCCTTCAGCAAAGCCAGACGATCATAATAATGTTCAGTATCCATAATATCCTCAATAGGAATACCTATCTCAAGACAAAATGCAATCGCCTCATCAATCAATGCCCGTACAGCCTCAATTTGTTCATATTGCGGATGCAACGGTTGACCACCCTCTTCATCACCCTGTACAGAAGCCACTCCATAAATAGCTAATGCCTTTTCTAGATTTCGGAAGATACCAATATAGTCAACGATTAAGCCACTCTGTTTATCCCGATATACCCGATTGGCTCGTGCTATTGTTTGCATGAGTGTGTGATTACGCATCGGCTTATCTAGATAAATTGTTGCACACGAAGGAACATTGAAACCCGTCATCCACATTGCACATACAAATACAATCCGTAAAGAATGCTCGGGCTTTTTAAAATGGGTATCCAAATCCTCCTTTTGCAAACGTCTGCGATGTGTTTCAATGTCTAATCCACGTTTACGAAAATCATCAACTTCATTCTGCAAACCAGAAATAACAACTGCCATGTCAGTTTCACGCATGAATTTAATCTGGCGTTTTAACTCTTTCTGTTTAATAGCATTTGCCCCTGATTGCTGACTACGGAGAGCAATAATTTGTTCCTGCCAATGCCTTTGAACCTTGTCATACATCCGTACAGCTGTAAAACGGTCGATACATACCACCATTGCCTTACTATGATTATCTTCCTGTGCAAAACCACGCACCATAAAATGATCAACAATATCACTTGCAATCCGCTCTAATCGGTCATCACGCGTAATAATTTGATACTCATGCGAAAACCGTCTCTCTAACTCATCTTCTTGATTGTCGCTCAAACTGGCTTCTTCCAGTTTATCAACAATCTCAATATCCATATCCTCATTAACAATTTCTACTTCAGGAATACGATTCTCATAAAAT
Organism: uncultured Anaerolineaceae bacterium; assembly: GCA_964352825.1. Lineage (GTDB taxonomy): Bacteria > Chloroflexota > Anaerolineae > Aggregatilineales > Phototrophicaceae > UBA6055. Next base: position 6,597 of record CAYGTY010000230.1, on the reverse strand, counting down.
AATTTCACTGTCGCATTATCTTCAACTGATCGCTGGAAACCATAAGTACTGACATAATCCCCAAAGACTGCCTTCGTCTGTTCAGCATCCTGCCCCACAATCAATGGTGTCCCTGTAAATGCAATAAATGACGCATTCGGTAATGCCTGCCTCATATTCGCCGCAAATGTCCCATATTGTGTTCGATGTGCTTCATCTGTAATAACAATAATATTATCACGTTCTGATAGCACAGGATAAACTTGACCATCACGCGTGTGAAATTTCTGAATCGTTGTGAAGATATACCGCTCATCACCACTTAATTTGTCTTTGAGGTCTTGCCCATCCGCTACCTGCGCCCCCTCATCCTTTTTATTCGACTGCTTTACAATCCCACAATCAGCAAAATCTTTATAAATCTGACTGTCCAAGGAAGTCCGATCCGTCACAATCACAAATGTCCAATTACCTGGTATCTTACGAAAGACCTTCTGTGACAAAAACACCATCGAGAAACTCTTACCGCTACCCTGTGTATGCCAAAAGACACCCAGCCGTCCCTCTAAGGCTTTATAATTATGCACAGCATCAATCGCATTATTCACACCTAAAAACTGATGATTCTGGCAGATAATCTTCTCTACACCAGCCTCGCGTTGGCTATACAAGACGAAGTTTTCGATAATATCTAACAACCGCCCCTTCTCACATGTGCCTTTTATCACCGTCTCAATATCGACACGCCCGACCTCACCCTCAGAGTCAATCCGCTTCCACTCTTTAAAGTAATCCCAATCCGACGAAACCGACCCTACCCGTGCTTCAATTCCGTTCGACAAAATAATAAAGCCGTTGTACCACATCAACTCCTGCAAGGTATCCTTATAATCGCGGATATTGTCGTCCAAGGCTTTTTGTAAATGCTGATTAACCGCCTTTAATTCAATCACCACCAAAGGCAAACCATTCACAAAAACAATAATATCAGGGCGACGCACCCGTAACCCTTCCTCACTCCACAATTGCCGAACAGCCAGAAAATCATTATTCTCCGCATCTCGCCAATCAATCACCTGCAAGGTCTCTGTGACTTCTATATTGGTGTCTGGCTCGGGATATTGAATCGTTACCCCGTCTTTTATCAACCCATACACCGCCTGATTTGCCAACACCAAGGAATTCTTTATGCTATGATCTTCCAACAAAGCAAGAATCCCTGCATCATATGCCGCCTTAGGTAACTCAGGGTTCAGTCGCTCTAATGCCAAACGTAAATAACGCTTCAGCACCATCTCCGACCGATTGTCACGCCCTAATGTGCCATCATCGCCAAAGGTCTCTTTGAAGGCATTCACGACCTCATAACCGAGGTCATCTCTAAAGGTTTTCATGACCTCGCGCTCAAGGCGATCTTCTGCATCTGGGTTTCCGTACATACTATATCTCCTGATTCCAAAGGTAGATAAACAATGGCACAACAATAACTAAAACACATAGAACACTGAATGAACTACCAGCAAATTCAAGAAATTCAGTCGGGCGGGCAAAGTTAGTATTAAACAATCGCATAATCATCGAGATCGAGCCACAGACGACAAATGATCCTACAAAAAATAAACCAACTATCCGCCCACTGCGCTTTCGCTCCAAATCACGTTTAAGGTAACGCAACTCTTTATCAGTCAACTCTACCTGTTGATTCCTACGCGAGGGCTTTCGATATGTAGCTACTGGTGATGGTGTCACATTAGGAAAGGGTGGATCGAGTTCATCAATCTTATCCAACCACTTCTGCGCCGACGGATGCTCAAGCTGAAGCAAAATCTCACGCGCCTTATCGTAGTTTCCTTCTTCAATATATTGTCGCGCTACCTGAAACTGCACTTTTGACATTTATATATCATCCTAAACTCAGTTAATCTTCATCGAGTTCTTCATCGTCAGGTGTATAGTTCGCAATGTCCAGTTGCTGAATGCGAGGCGCAAACACAGTGTAAAATGTTTCCAACTTCTCAAGTAGCCATTGATGATAATCATCCCATTTACTTGAGTCATCGGGTGTGACATTACGACGATACAAAGAAATATCACTACGTTTTTTGTCGGGGAGTTCGCGCCACTCTAATCTTATCCCTAGTTCTGTTTCGATGGCTTCGCGCTCTGAAGACAGTAGATGAAAATAGATTTTGGCATCATTATCGGTCATAACCAATTGCAAGCAGATAAACCCATCACGCATTCCTGTTAAAGCACTCATCTGAAATCCAGAGCGACCAATCGCAAAATCATACCAGTGTTCAGGTCGTGGTGTACGTGGAGAAAGTGCAGGGATGTTACTATTTTCTTCCATATACGTCTTGAACTGCGTCCAGTATTCCAAATGCAGTTGATTGGTCTCCGATATTTCACGACTCACAGCCTGACGCGCTGTAATGACCGATTTTGTCCAATCGTTGGGCTTGCTGACAATATTAAGTTTAGGAGCGATAGCAGATTCACCAATACGCCATAACTCAATTTCCAAACCAAAGAAGTTAATCTCCTCACCTGTGATTTCATTTAACCAATCTAGTGCTGCACGATGTTCTTCTCTTACATGGTCGGCAATCCAAACTATGGTGACCGCATTCAAGCCAGCTGCATAAGTCATTAACTGACCAAGATGACGATGATCTGTTTGCTCCAACTGATTTTCGATTAACACTCGATGTCCTGTGATGGTATCTCGACAGACAATATCAGCACGAAACAGTCCAATGCTCTCTTCTACAGACTCAACTTCAAGATCGAGGTTGATGGTTTGGGACAAAAGCTGGATATTCACATCTTGTGCCAGCCAAGGTGTGAAGTCCGTGGCTTCGTTCTTCCAATATTCTCGTACGTTGACAGGTTCAAGTCGCCCTAGTGATTGCATACCACTACTCCTCATCTTATTAAATCAAAACATAATTCTTTTCTCAAGGCGATCTTCTGTATCTGGGTTATATATTATCTTAGTTATCCCTTTTTTCTGTTTGTGACATACTATCTGTTTCATCCTGTGGCGGTTGAAACTTAAAATAGCAGCATAACCATAGTACAGTCCACCATAGATAAACGGGCTGATTCTGATGGAATTCAGATTCTGACATTAAACCATGTAGTGCTACATTTCTGAGATTAGCTCCCAATGGTTCAGCCAATAAACCTTGCAAGTCGAAAACCGCATCTTTACCAAGTAAAACAACTAACTCTGGCATACGCAAGAGTCCACCGAGTGTATAGTCTTGCTGAATTCTCTCATCTGAATAACCTGAAGGAACAGCTCCATAAAGCTTAAGAATACGACGTAGCGAATTCTCTAACTGTGGGAGTAATAAATGTAAGGCCAAAATATAATCACCTCTAAATCCTGCTATTAAACCTCTTGAATATATTTCAAGCCTATCAAATGGAACAAATGGATTATCCCAAAGGATTTCATACATTTGAAAACGACTGATAAAGCCATGTTCTAATCTAATTTGTTCTAAAGCAGGATCAATATTACATAAAACACTTGTTTCTCTATGCCGATTTGCAGTCTCAAGTGCATAGGGTCTTAGTTGTTTATTAATAATCTCTTCACTAGGATTAATTCCGGGTTGAACAGCTTTAACCTTGCCCTCTTCGTCAACCCTATTTTGGCGAATAATATAACTTATTACTTTTGACTTAATACGAATTTTCGTCTCTTTTTCAACATCTTCTAATGTAGGAGGGAAGGTAATACGTGCTAATTCAAATAGAGCGTCAAGAAATGACTTCCCTTTAACACGTTCACGAGACTCGATTCTTACTTGATGAATTAACTGTTGTATCTCGTTATCAATAGGTACATTAACCCAGCCCATTTCAGTCACTGATAAGCTTTCATATGTGAGAAGTAGTTTATGTAACTCTGAAACTCTTAGGGATGCTTTTTCACCACCAATTTGTCGATATATCCCTATTGCATCTCCGATTTTTGCAGCTGCGACCATGTTTCTATTGTTTGCAGAATCTGACTCTGCATCGCTTACCAGAGTTTCTGCGGATTTCATCCTCGCATCTCTATCAGATTCTTCATCTTTAGCGTAGCGATATAACCTAGAAACAAGTATCCACTTTAGATGTGCAAAATTCCAATGCCCCGCACTTTCTGCCTCTTTTGCTAACTTTTCTACTATAGGAATGTATTTGTTTGTATCGACTGCGTTCATAGACAATAGAAATTCTATGAGGTACGTCTTATTAGTGCTAATCGCCTCAGATAAATCGATTCTAGCTTCAAGGAAATCCTGAACTTTTTTAAACAAAGGATTCTTCTTACCCAAATTATTAGCCAACTGTGTAGAACGTTGAATTAGATTTAGTTGAGACCAATCTGGAACATACTCCACTGCCTCCAAATAGCCTTCTATGGCATGAACAGCTCCCTGATATTCTTGTTTTGTTAGCCATAGTAAATCACCCACACGAGCTTTAAATAATGCATCATCAATTTCTGGGAGAATTTGAGACAGTAGATCAAGGTGTTGATTCTCAAAATCGTCAACACTTACAGTTCTTCTACCATCTAAGAAACGTAGCCCTATACCAAGAGGCTCTTCAATATTATCTGCATTTAAGAATAGTGCGCACACCTGACCAAGTAAAATCCATACTGCTTGACTTTTTACATCCCCCGCTTCTTTTGATTTGTCAGCCTCGGCAAAAAAGAGTTTTGCATATGTACTACAGTAAGTTGCTTCTGTATCTTTGATAATAATTTGCCAATCAATGGCATCAACATCTGACTTCAAGATCGTTTCATCAAGAAAAAAACTCATTATTATCTCCTACCCATCACCATCACTAACATCCTCATCAGCCAACTTAACACTATAATTAATTTCCGTAATGCGCTTCCCGTCTCCCGTCCCCAAAACATCCCAATCAGGATGACGCTCTCTCAATAGCGCAAAAGCCTTTGCATAATCGGGCTGATCCAATGTCACAGGTGAATGCTTAAGCGCATAACTCCAAGCCTTAGCAACAGTCTCTCTATCCGTTGGCTCAGGCGTGACCACAACACCAACCGTAATTTGATGCTCAGGATGTCTTTGCAATAGAAACATCGTATCGCTCCAATTTGCTTGGGCATTCAACCATTTATCTTGTGCCATCTCATCATCTTTCTTTATGGTATAGTCAAACTGACGATCCCCTACCCCACCAGACACCAGAAAAAGCTATCGGAAGCGCACAGCCGTTCCATACATTTGCAAATAGAAAAACTGCCAACCGCTTGTATCAAGGTCTATGTCCTGACGCATTCCAACAACAGCATCTGCCTTCATCTGTGCCGCACGATTTTGTAACTCACGGGTTGCAACATAAAATGCCGCCTCAAAATCATTTTGACCAATACTAAATTCCCCATACCAGATAAACCCGAGGTCAAGCTCTCCACTGCCCATCACTTTTTTCTTCTTCATCGCATCAAGCTCGTCGGCATACTTCTTTTTGAGCTTCCCCAAACTGCTAGAGAATAGCCCCTTATTCGATACCTGAAAATAAATCGGAGAAATAACATCATAGTCATATGGAAGATCCGTAGTAGTAACAATAATCTCTTGTACTGTCGCTGGTTTAATAGGAGTACGCTTCAATGGAATGTCCCCTTGAGCTTGTTCACTTGCAGACCATAATTGCTCATCGATTTGCAAAATCCATTTTTCAGCTGTTGGATGATCGATACTTTCAAGTAATGCTTTGGCTTGAACATATTGTTTTTGCTGTATGAGTTGTTTTGCCTGTTTAAGTTTTTCTTGTGACATTTCCCCTACCTCACATCCAATTCACTCACATCGACCTCCCCCGACACCAGACGCGGCAACAACCCATCCCGTGCTTCCCGTAGTTTTTGGTTTTCATTGTGTAGGACATATACCTGCTCAAATATTGGCATAACAAATTCTTCAAACTTTGTAAGCCATATTTTATCTGGAGAAATCATCAGATAGTTATCAAAAAATGCTTTTTGAACACGTTGCCTGCCAGAAGCACCTACCATGCTTTGTGCGGCTGCTTTACGAAATTCTTTTACCCTTACAAATAAATAGATATATTCAGATGGTATTTTTGATGAGCGCATTACGTAAAACTCTGTAGAACCAATTGCTACTGACTTACTATCAGGTAAAAACTGAACAAATCCTGTTTTTCCGTTTTCAAGTGATGGTGTAATTCTTGCTAAAAGAACATCATTATTCTGGAACTTAGCTCCGCTACCTTTTCGGCGATATTCCAGACTACTGGTATCGATTATCATTGAGGTCTCAGATAAATTCGCCATAGGTATATAAGGGATATCAACATCTTTGGGTACTTTGATGCTAGGATTGATTTCGACAAATTCACTTACTACGCCAACCTCCCACCCACTCGGAATCATCCCCAACTCCGACTCGACCCATGCCACATCCTCATGTCCCGGAAAGCGAAACTCCACGAACCACTCGCGATAGAGGGCTTGTGCGGCTTCTTCAAGCGCTTGAATCCGTCGCGTGTTGGTCTCGATGAGGTCATCGTATGCCGATAGCACCCCTGCGATTTTACGCTGGGTCGATAGAG
>CAYGTY010000229.1:1560-9503 GCA_964352825.1 uncultured Anaerolineaceae bacterium | reverse complement strand
TAGGACGTTTGTGTTCATTATCATGCTCTTTGATAGAAATAAGTGCATATAGTCTAACGTAAGTTGCTTCTCTGCCCAAAATTAGAGGGTGTGTCTGAAATATATTAATCGTCAGGATTAGCGTCCGCGACATCTGCGATTTTACAACCTAAGAGTTGAATCAGAGACAAGGTAGCTAGACGAATTTGTGTACCGCGTTGTCCTGCACTAATCACAATATTTTGTAGCTCATTACCACTAGCATCTAAGTAAACATCCCAGTTTTTCTGCATTAAGGCTAACGCGCTAATCCCGCCCACTTGTAGCCCTGTCATTTTTTCCGCATTCGCATGAGAAGCCAGTGCAATCTTCTTTTCACCGAGGACTTTAGCAAACTTTTTGAGATTGAGTTGTGTATTCGAGGGGAGCATAATCAGCACAGGTTTTTTGCTGGACGGAACTTCTACCACCAATGTCTTAAAGACTGTCCATTCGGGAAAACCAACCGACTCCGCGACCAGTTGTGCATCTTTGATAGATGAATCATAAGTGAAGACTTCGTAGGGGATGTCATTGGCTTCAAGGACACGCATCGAATTGAGTTTTTGTTGTTTTGCCATTTTAAATTTCCTAGTTAAACATGATGATCCTAGTTTAACCCAGCAGAAAACCATTGTGTAGCTTGTCTTGTGGGTCAAATATGAATGTATGTTGTCCTATTAGATGTGATGTTCCTGTAACAGTCGGGATATAATACTGTCTACCATCATGATGTTTAACGCCAACAACTTCACCTTTGAATATTGCACCTGTGATACTAGAAACTTTGATTGTCTGATTTAAAATGATTTGTTGTTTTCCGATGAGAACAGCTAGACGCGCACATAAACCTGTACCTGTTGGGCTACGGTCAATCGAGCCATCACCAAAGACGTTGATATTGCGACTATGAATGCCATCTGAAGTCTGACTTTCGGTGAATATAACACCATAAAGCTTAAATGATGGTGTTGCGGATTGAACCGCTTGCTTAATGATACGTCCAAGGTGGATAAATTCATCGGTGTGTGATGGATGGATTGTCACATTTAGAGCTTGAGTATCAACGATTGCATAGCGTTCACCACCATAGGCTACATCACATTGTATTTTGCCGATGGTGGGAATGTCGATTGCCCAATCTAATATCTCATTATACGAGGGCACACCTGTAAATGTGACTTGTGTAACTTGATGATTCTCTATAATGGCTTGGGCTGTGACTTTACCTGCGGGTGTATTGTAACGGACAGCATATTGTGTTTGGTCATCGGCATATTGCATCGCAAGATAAGTTGTTACCGCGATAATACCATGTCCACACATCGGAGTATAATCATGAGCATCCATAAAAATAATGTTGTAATCAGAATCTTCATTGTATGCGTCTAATAGAATAGCCCCATACATATCTTTATGTCCGCGTGGTTCATGGATGAGGCGTGTTCTAAAGGTTTGATAATTCTCACAAGCATCCTCAAATATGGCTTGTATCGAATCTCCTGCAAAATTAGGAATACCATCAACGACTATCCGCAGAGGCTCGCCCCCAACATGCATATCGATTGTTTGGATTTTATGCCAATTATCTGGAGTTATATCCATATCCACTACTGATATACCTTTATAGATTGAGATTTTGGACATGAAGATAGGCGGTTGCTTGTTTTTCTTGATTTGGCTTCAGCATAAATACACCTGTTTCCGCGATGCCTTCATCATATAAGTTAAAACCATCATTGGCATTGGTCACAGGCTCAACTGCAAAGAAGGGCTTATTTTTCGGTGTATAAAAAACGAAATGCTTAAATAAGCCATCAGCATTATAATCGAGTTTGATATTCCATTGAGGATAGAGAATCTGTGCCGATTTTTCACCCACTCGCCTTGTAAAGACATCATCTATTTCACGTTCATCAATGGCTCTTAATCTATGAAAATCGAGATGTTCAGGTAAGGCTTGAGGGATGCCTGTTGTGGGTAATGCGTTTTCTAGCTCATAGTGCATCTCACATGGAATTTTGACTTGTGGTGTATTGTCACCATCAGGTCGGACAAAATAAGGATGAAAGCCAAAACCAGCAGGAAAGTCACGTTGGTCGATATTTTTTAATTTAATCGTCATGCGAAAGTCAGCATCACGTAATTTATATTCGACTTCCGTATAGAATCTGAAGGGGAAGTTGATATTTTCTTGTTTTGTAGAATCTAAGCCAAGTCGAATAGTCGTTTCATCGGCATGAAGAACTGTCCATTCGCGCTGGCGGACATCACCGTGCATCGCTGTTCCATCAGATTTAATATTTCCAAGCTGGTAGATTGTGCCGTTGTGATGAATCTTTCCTTCGCGTAAACGATTAGACCAAGGAATCATTAAAAAGGAGGATGTTAAACTCGAATTACCATAATCCTGTGCAGGGGTTGGACGCATAACATCTAACCAAACACCACCATACCGCACCCGACCATAGGCAACAGATGCGCCTGTTTGTGGCAGAATACCGACTTGCCAATGTTTATTTTGTAGTTGATGGACTTGAATTTCTGCCATATCCCCTCAATCTTTATATTGTCGTTTTGCTAATCTTGCAATCAAGGCGGGGGTAAATGTGCCACCCCATACAATTAAGCGATCAAATAAGCGTAGAATGACCCGTTTCTTATGGGTGTTTGCTGTTTTGACAATCGCTTCAGCCACTTGTTCAACATCCATTGTTGGGATTCCACCACCAGAACGTTTCCCTGCACCCAGCCGTTTCTCATCAAATTCTGTAGAGGTGCGCCCAACCAGAAAATCAGTGACCTTGATATTATCGCTTTCTAATTCCAAGCGCAATGACCCCGTGAGACTAGAGACAAAGGCTTTACTGGCGGCATAAATGGCGGCATAGGGTGAGGCGATACTGGCGGCAACCGACGAGATAATCATGATGTGCCCACCATCTGTTTTTCGCATAGCGGGTACACCAGCACGAATACTATGCAGTACGCCATCCATATTGGTGCGGAGTAGGGTTTCCATATCAGCCCAATCAGAATCCACAATTGCCCCACGATGACCGACCCCTGCATTGGCAACCAAAATATCTAATCGACCAAAGGTATCCACTGTTTTTTGAACAGCATCAATCATGCTATCGGCTTGCGTGACATCGCCCTGCACAGCCAAAAAATTGCCATGTGGAGAGGGCAGTGCATTAATATCGTCTTGTAAAGCCTGTAAGCGTTCAATCCGCCGTGCTGTTCCTGTCACATGAAACCCTGCACGGGCAAATGCTAAGGCTGTTGCACGTCCAATTCCACTCGATGCGCCTGTAATAAAAACTACGCTTTCGGTCATGGATTGGTCTGTGGTGGTTTGGGTGGTTGTTGTGCTTGACGTTGTTGAGCCTGTGCTTGAGCTTGTTGCTGACGATAATATTCAGCATATTGTTCTTGTTGGCGTTTTTGGGCTTCTGGGTCTAAGACGGCGACAACAGGCAGTGCGGTATCAGGTAAGCGACGTTTGAACACGCAGAAATAAAGTGCCGTCCACTTGCGCCCCTCATTTGCGATTAAAATATCTTCTTTGCCACCGACATCCGCGACAGGTTCCATTGTAATGAGTTCCCAACCTTCTTGCCCGAGCTTATTCAAGTCAGGAATCATGGCTTCGGGTGAGTGCTTGCGCGCTTTTTTATCAAATCTCTCTTTAATAAAGTTGCGAAGGTCTTTGCTATTGGCTTTTGCTTCGACAAAGGTGGTCAGATATTCCCATTTTTCGTTCATATGATGCAATCCTTTTGTACAAGATGGCAAATTATCTATTTAAGTTAGAAGAGCGTATGCTACAAGTATAGCACGGATAGGTTTCCCGTCGATTAACAATCGCTGGATTTTGTTACCCTTTAAGTATCAAGTTTAAACATAATCTATTTTAAAGGGGCTTATCATGAAGAAATTTGGAATCGCACTACTTACAATTTTTGCTGTACTGGCTGTAGCATTTCCCTTATTCGCACAAGATGATTTAACACCGATGGCGACTGGCACTGGGGTCAATGTCCGTAGTGGTCCGGGAACAGAATATTCCTTACGCGGCGGTTTAATTCGTGGAAGTTTGACCATTACAGGACGCAATGATTTTGATACGACTCGTGTTTGTAACGGGCTGAATGCACAAGATTTGGATATGTGGTTGCAGGTTGATTATAATGGGGTCGAAGGCTGGGTCGCGTACTGTGCCGTCAATGTGAATACAGATTTAACAACTGTTCCAGTGACCAATGCAGATTTCCCTGTTTTGATTAATGACATTAACTACGCGACGACTCCCTCAGCATTACCATTAGGCGTACGTCCAGAAACATTTGTCTTTGGTGCAACCCGTGCCCGTGTTAATATGCGAGCAGGTGCTGGACTCGATAACACCATCATCCGTGAATTACGCGGTAACGAAACCGTCTATGTTACTGACCACAACGCCGATTATAGCTGGGTCAAAGTCCAAGTCGATGGACAATCAGGTTGGGTCGCACGTTATCTCATTGCACTCCCGCAAGATTGGCAAACAACTTTTGTCGAACAAGAAAGTTAAGTTCATAATATAAATAAGGTTATGAGGATTTACAGATTGTAAGTCCTCTTTGATCTAAGGGGAGATCGAAAATGAAAAAGCTAATTTTGCTACTGCTTATATTGCTCACGAGTATTTCAATATATGCACAAGAGAATTTGGCATATTTTACCATAAGTACGAATGTGCGCTCAGGTCCATCCACGGAGTACGGCTTACGTGGTGGTATTTTAGGTAGTGGAAGCCTAACTGTAACAGGTAAAACAAATTTTGATTCGTCAAGAATATGTACGGGTATTGATGAACAAGACAAAGATATGTGGTTACGTGTAGATTTTCATGGTGTAGAAGGGTGGGTACAGTATTGCCTTACTGACTATGACGGCGATGTGGATAATTTGCCCATTGTTGAACCCTTATCTACTTTTATTCCAAGAGGTCTTGAGGTGGCTAGAATACCTGATGGTAGTTTCTATGGGATGGTTGTTACAGATAGATTGGGAAAAGCACCTGATTCACCTTATATTCATGCCAAAACTAGATTGACTCAATTTATCCATCTGCGCGCAATGCCAACAACTAATGCAGAAATTCTAGATTATATATCAAGTCAATATGTATATGTAATAGACATCAGTGACGATGGTGTCTGGGTAAAGGTTGAATATGATGCCAAACTGACATCATGCTTGCTTGTAAATAAATATGATGATTGTCCCTATGAGCGTATTTCGGGTTGGGTGGCATTGTATCTGCTCTCAATGCCGAAAAACTGGCAAACAACCTTTGTTGAACAGAAAAATTAATTCACGATTCCAATAAACCTTCAAGAGGATTCATTGTGTATGAGTTCTCTTTCTGTTCATTATTATATAAGCAATAGCTTTTCGTAGACTCCAACATCTGGTAGATGATAAGAGTGACTACTTTAGGTAATAAATTATTCGACTGACAACGGTTGCCCAACTAACTCCATACCATACTTTTTCCACAGTTCGGGGTCTTTGGGGGGCATAGCATTGGCTTTTGTTACCTCGCGAAAAAATTCTTCCATCTGTCCAGCAGGATTGAAAACAATTAATATCTTACCGACTCCATCGCCAACATAAGCCCAGACATGTGGGATATTCCGAGGAGCGAAAATAGAATCCCCTTTTTGCAAATGATACTTCTCTTGCCCAATTTCAAAGATAAATTCACCCTCCACAGCCCAAAACCACTCATCTTGCTGATAATGTAAATGTCGTGCGGGTCCACCTTTTGCATGGAAAGTGTTTTCGATGATAAAAATATCTTTGGTATCTTGTGCGGATGTTTTGAAATCGATATGGCTAATTCCTAATCCGCGGTGTTTATCAAAACGGTCTGTATTTGAAAGAACTGCTGTGATAGGTGGAACAGATGAGGGTTGTAGTGGCTGGTTCATATGACACCTTTATGCTAAGCATATAGACTTAATAAATTCCACCTGAGTTATGATATGTTAGAATGAAGTGGTCAATCCGTATATGGATTAAGTAGTATCGTTCAGACTATTATACGCTATAAATGACTCTTTAAACTCAGATAAATAACATCGCTTTATATACCCAATACCTTACGCATGATATCGACTGTGTACTATAAATGTAAACTTGTGTAATAAACCATAATTATTTATATTAAGTCTACAGAATATAGTATTTGGGGGAATATATAAATATGAAGCGACTTATTTTATGTATTGTGCTGTTGACAGCTCTCTTAGGTGTGAATGCACAGCAAACTGCACTTGGCTCAGAAATCACGGAGCTAGTGCGTCAAATGAACCTCTGGCGTATCACTCAAGGCTTAGGTCCACTCACATATAATCCGACTTTGGAGCGGATGGCAGTTTATCAAGCAGATTACATTCTGCGACTTCCTTCATTACCACAAGATATTCATGCAGGACCTGATGGCGAAGACCCAAGAGCGCGGTCACAGTTATCGCAATTTAATTGGGCAACATATGGTCATCCTGAATTGATGTCGGTAACGGAGATTGCTGCGATCGGGAGTGTGCGGACAGCAATCGAATTTTGGCAGAATTCAGATATTCACAATCGCAGTGTGACGAACCCAACTTATCGTGAAATTGGGGTTGCGGCTTATGAATATGGGACGGACATCCTTTTTGTTGCGGTATTAGGTGGACAACCCAACGTCTTGCCTGTTCTTTTGGATGTCGAAAATAAACAACTTTATCTGACAACCGAAAAGGTGGAGTGGACAGGTGATTGGGTAGGGGATGTAACCGAATATCGTTATCTGGATGCCGACAAGCAACCGCTTTCTGAATGGGCAGAATGGGAGCGTATTATTGATATTTCTGATGAAATGTTGGAAGAAGCGATATATATAGAATTTGTGGATTTGAATGATCATCGGACAGACTTTGAGCTAATATTTAATCCAATTTGGTCACAGTTGGAATTAATTGCGGGACTCGCTCAACCAACTGAGACATCAGAAGCTCGTGATGATGAAAATGATACAAATGCTGATGAAGAGACGGATGAAGACGGAACGTCTAGTGTATTTGCAACCAATACGCCTGTTCTAACACCAACCACTGTGCCAAGCCCAATTCCGACTCTAACGCCTTTCCCAACCAGTACACCAACGCCAACGCCATTACCTAAGAGCCTCGTCTTTACATATACAGACCAATTATTTGTTTTGTATAACAATGGCAGTCAAGCGATTGACTTAAGCGATAGTATGTTCCAACGTGATGATATTTCGTTTAGAAGCAGTTTTTGGGAAGAGGTTGCTGATAATCTAAATATTTCAGCGTTACCGTCTGGACATTGTTTACTGGTTCAACCTGAAAATGATCTCACCTATGTAGCCCCGTCAGAGTGTGTCTCTGTCCGAGGGATTGTACAAGAACCTGACCCACGCTATTTCTGGTTAGGTGATTTTGAAATGCTCATTAATGGTGAAGTTGTTGCAACATGTGTTGGCGAGCTAGGCTTATGCGAGGTTGTGATTCCGTAAATTGAATTATTTATGGGCAATTAGGATATGACTATATGTCTCTAATTGCCCATATAAACTCTTAGTAAGGTTTAGATGAATAATGCCTCTTCGTAGACACCAAAGACCTCACGCATGACATCAACGGTTTCGCCGAGTGTGGCATAAGCATTGGCGCAGTCAATTAAATAGGGCATGACATTTTCACCACCAGTACAAGCTTGTTTAAGTGCCGATAGCGATTGTGAGGTTGCTTCACTATCACGCTCTAGTCTCAGTTTTTCCAATCGAGCAATCTGTCGATCATAACCTTGGGGATCCATCTGCAAAATGGGTATGCCTACCTCTTCTTCGCTATCCACATGTTTGT
>CAYGTY010000229.1:0-1460 GCA_964352825.1 uncultured Anaerolineaceae bacterium | reverse complement strand
GGATCCATCTGCAAAATGGGTATGCCTACCTCTTCTTCGCTATCCACATGTTTGTTAACTCCGACAACTGTCCGTTCCCCATTATCGACTTCGCGCATATGACGATAACTGGCATCGGCTATTTCTTGTTGGAAGAAGCCTGCATCAATCGCTGGCAAGACACCGCCTATATCTGCGACGCGTTGGAAATAGTCATATACTTCGGCTTCGATTTCATTGGTGAGGGTCTCGATAAAGTAACTGCCGCCCAGTGGGTCTATGGTATTGGCAACACCACTTTCTTCCAGCAGGATTTGCTGGGTTCGCATTGCTAGTGTAACGGCATGTTCGGAGGGGAGGGCGAGGGCTTCATCCATGCTATTGGTATGTAATGATTGCGTACCCCCGAGGACACCCGCTAAAGCTTGGATAGCGACTCGCACCAGATTAATTTCAGGTTGTTGTGCTGTCAAACTTACGCCAGCCGTCTGTGTATGAAAGCGCATCAGCCAACTACGGGGATTAGTCGCACCGAAGGTTTCACGCATTTGTTTTGCCCATATGCGACGTGCTGCTCGATATTTTGCTATTTCCTCAAAAAAGTCATTATGCGCATTAAAGAAAAAGCTCAGGCGTGGTGCGAAATCATCTACATCCAAACCCCGTGCAATCCCCCAACGGACATATTCCATGCCATCCAATAGGGTAAAGGCCAATTCTTGAATGGCTGTACTGCCTGCCTCACGGATATGATACCCACTCACGCTGATGCTGTTCCACTGGGGCATGTGCTGACTAGCAAATTCGACGGTATCCGTCACAAGGCGCATGGAGGGTTCGGGTGGGAAGATGTATTCTTTTTGCGCGATATATTCTTTGAGAATGTCATTTTGGAGTGTACCGCGTAATTGTGCCATCGGGACACCTTGCTTTTGTGCCGCCGCAATGTAATATGCCCAAATAATCGGGGCAGGACTATTAATCGTCATACTGGTAGAAATTTGGTCAAGCGGAATGCCTTCTAGTAGAATTTCCATATCTTGTAGCGAGCTAATCGCCACACCACATTTCCCAAATTCGCCGAGTGCTTCGGGGGCATCGGTGTCATATCCCATCAACGTTGGTAAATCAAAGGCGACTGATAAACCCATATTACCTTGGTCGATTAAATACCGATAGCGCTCATTGGTTTCTTCGGCTGTTCCAAAGCCTGCAAAAATACGCATTGTCCACGGTTTACCTCGATAGCCTGTGGCATGAACACCCCGTGTATAGGGATAATCTCCGGGGTTGGCGAGGTCACGCTCATAATCCATATCGGCTGTATCCAATGGGGTATAAAGCCCTTTAATGGGTTTGCCTGATAATGTCGTAAACTCCGCTTGGCGTTCAGGGCGTTTGCTGATGATCGGGTCGAGTGTCTGTCTGCGCCAACGGGTCTGATAATCTTGTAAGCGTTTTTGGGTTTTATCGTCTAACAT
>CAYGTY010000228.1:0-9547 GCA_964352825.1 uncultured Anaerolineaceae bacterium | reverse complement strand
CAATCAGATTAACATGAAAATTGCATTAATGAACAATTTCACAACTATTCTAAATTACGATTTGGTTGATTTTATTGTTGAAATTGAAGACGAGGAGCATCTGTTTGGAAGCATTTACGGCTAAGATAGGTCTAATTGCCGATTTATATTTAATATTTCGAGACTTTATCTTATGGAGAATTCGGCACTAAACGATAAATTGCACCCCCCTCTTCACCGACTGACCCAAAGTAAAGTGAGCCATCCGGACTCATCGCAATATCAATCCGACACATCACATCCCCCAAATCAATCGCTGTGACTGATTCGACTTGGTTGCGTCCACTGGTCAAACGAACCCGATGTAATACACCATCATTCCAGCTACAGAAGAACATATCATTCTGCCACTGCGGAATTGCAGGGTGGTCATAAAATAAGATGCCAGCAGGGGCAATCGTTGGTGTATAACTGAGGATTGGGGGTAGGTAGCGCGTCAAGTTCGGGATACGGTTTGTGCCTGCACAATCATAATCTTCACGATAGCCATAATTAAAGCCCGCCAAAATTAGATTGACTTCATCATCACAGTTATCGCCATTTTCAGTTGCAAACGGTCGCCCACTGACAGGGTCAAAGGTATAATCAAAGGGATTGCGTAAACCATAAGCATAGATACTACTATCATCCAGTGGGTTATCATCAGGAATCACCAGTGCATCACCATCAACAATAAAGCGATGAATCTTGCCATGCGGTATATCTAAATTTTGCGGACGGTCAGATGCGCCATAATCACCAATCCCGATATAAAGGTATCCATCGGCATCGAATTGCAAGCCACCGCCATTATGCAAGAGGTTGCCTGTATCAATCGGCACTGACCACATCTCAATTGGATCTACTCCGATGCCATTCTCTAATCGAAAGCGTATCACTTTATTGGATGCAAAGTCACGGCTTGTTCCCTCTGCTGTATGGAATACCCATACATAGCCGTTATTTTCATAATCCGGGTCAAGCGTAATCGATTGCATCCCTCGCTCTTGGAGGGCATCCGTCGGGAAGTGAATCACAGGCTCTAGTTGACGCATACCATCAGCACCAATATAACGTACATTACCTGTCGCCTTCTCGTTATAGAGGAGCTCACCAGCAGGCGTAAAGACCAAACCAACAGGAAAATTAGCTGGCATAAAGGCTTCAACACGATAGCTCACCCCTTCGGCATCAGTGAAGGTCTCTTGTGCCTGAGATGGGATAAGGCATACAAGGAATAGTATGAGCAGTTGTATGATGTGTCGAGTGATATAAGCAGGTTGGTTTATCACGATGAATTATCTCGTTTATGTCATCAAAATCACCTAGAGGATACCAATAATCTAAGATAGACAACATAGACGATTTCCCTATCATTTGATGCGCTTGAATAGAATGACAAAGCAGACGAATGTGATGAAGATCCGTCTGCTGTCACATAAGAGATGTTTAACCTCAGGTCTATTACTGAGATTAGCTTTAGAATATGTGAAATATAAACAGGAGTCACTATCCCTAGGGGTAGTTCTTCAGTGTCCAATCTTTCTTGTCGCATTATGGTACTTATATTTGGTAGACTAACGGGTATAAATCAACTTTATATGAGGAGTAATCTCATGAAATTAGTAAACTATACCGTCAATGGCACAGCATATATTGGTATCTTAGACGGTGAAGAGATTCATCGTATTGACAACTACAGCAATATGACGGAACTCATTGCCAGCGGTGAGACACCAACAGCAGGTAGTCATACCGATAACTTGATGGATGTCACTCTATCTACGCCACTGCAACCGGGGAAGATTCTGGCGATTGGTCGCAATTATGTCGAACATGCACGCGAACTCAATAATGAAGTGCCGACTCAGCCACTTGTTTTTGCAGTGATGCCAAGTGCTGTTATCGGGACAGGTGACATTATCGAATGGGAAGAAGACCTCACTGGGCAAGTCGATTGGGAAGGCGAACTCGCTGTCATTATCGGCAAAACGGCTCGTAAAGTCTCAGCAGAAGATGCACTATCCTATGTCTATGGCTACACTGTCGCCAACGATGTATCTGCTCGTGACTTACAATCTAGTGATAAACAATGGGTGCGCGCCAAAGGACTAGATACCTTCTGTCCAATGGGTCCTTGCATTGTCACTGCGGACGACATCCCCGACCCACAAAATCTGACGATTATTACCACAGTCGATGGTGTCGAAAAACAAAATGGCTCAACAGGAAATATGATTTTCCAAGTCGCCTTTTTGATTGAATATCTATCACGTGCCTTTACCCTGAATGCAGGGGATGTCATTTTGACAGGTACACCCTCTGGTGTGGGTAAAGCACAGAAACCACCACAATTCTTAGGCGAAGGCTCCGTTGTCAGTATCGAAATTGATGGCATTGGTAAAATCACAAATACCTGTCGTGTTGTATAGTTAAGTATAGATAGCGGAATAAAATTTGGGGACAATATATGACCATCATCGGACATTATCAACTGGGTGAAGAACTGGGCGCAGGGGGTATGGGGACAGTCTATCGCGGATTACACACCCAAACAGAACAGACAGTTGCCATCAAACAACTGAAAAACACTATCGCGACGGACGATACAATTGAACGCTTCCGACGTGAAGGTGAAGCCCTGCGAGAACTCAATCATCCCAACATCGTCAAAATGCTGGATATGTTTGAATATAATGGCGACCATTACCTCGTCATGGAGTATGTATCGGGTGGTGATTTATCTGATTTAATCCGACAAAATAACATATCCTTAGAACAGATTGTTGGTCTTGCAATAGACCTCGCCGATGCCCTCACCCGCGCTCATAAGCTGAATATCATTCATCGTGACTTAAAGCCATCGAATGTCTTGATTGGTGATGATGGGGTGTTACGCTTAACCGATTTTGGTGTGTCGTATATAGCGAATGAAGACCGAATAACAGACCCTGATTTAATTATCAGTACTCTCATTTATACCCCCCCTGAGGTATTTGATGGTGAACCATATAACGAGCTTGGTGATATTTGGGCATTTGGTCTGATTCTGTTTGAGATGCTTTGCAAGTACCACCCCTTTGACTTCCATACTTATTTTCAAATTGTACAAGCCATTACTGTCAACCCAATCCCTGATTTGGAAAGCCAGAGACCTGACCTGCCGATACCCTTAATTGATTTGGTCTATCGAATGTTAGATCGTAACCCGCAAAGTCGGATTGCATCGGTAAGAATCGTAGGAGCTGAACTCGAAGCGATTATTAAAGGTAGGAGTTATCAACATCAAACCCCACGCTTTGCTCCCGAAACACCGAAGTCATCGACTTTAGTCAAATCTAACCTGCCAGCCCAAACAACACTATTTATTGGTCGGGGGCATGAGCTAGATCAACTGGAAACTCTGATGAAAGATGACCGTAATCGCTTAATCACGATTCAAGCATCAGGGGGAATGGGCAAAACGCGACTCAGTTTGGCATTAGGGCAACAAGCAATTGATGCCGATCTTTTCGCTGATGGTGTGTACTTTGTGGAACTCGCAAATTTGAATGATGCGAACAATATACCGAATGCAATTGCTGAAGCTGCGAGTTTTCAATTCTTGAGCGGGGAGAATCCGAAACAACAGTTACTCAAGATTTTGAGCAGACGCAAGTTACTATTGATTTTAGATAATTATGAGCATTTGCCCGATGGTTTTGCTTTAGTTAGCGAGATTTTAGAATC
Source organism: uncultured Anaerolineaceae bacterium (assembly GCA_964352825.1). Classification (GTDB taxonomy): domain Bacteria; phylum Chloroflexota; class Anaerolineae; order Aggregatilineales; family Phototrophicaceae; genus UBA6055. The sequence continues at coordinate 5,800 of CAYGTY010000228.1, read as the reverse complement.
TGCTCCTGATGTTAAGGTTATCGTGACATCGCGTCATCGTCTATCGCAGATTGGAGAGGTCGTCTTTGAGTTAAGTGGTATGACAACTCCTGATAGAGACATCACCAAGCGGGCTTTGGCATATGAGTCCATCGAACTGTTTGTTCATAGTGCAAAGCGTGTCCATCATGATTTTGAGTTAAATCCAGAAACCCTACCTTATGTCATTCACATTTGTAAGTTGGTGGAGGGATTGCCCTTGGGCATTATCTTAGCCGCGAGTTGGATGAATATTCTGAGCGTATCTGAGATTGTGTCGGAGATTGAGCAAGGTATTGGTATTCTCGAGGCAAATGACAGCTATCTGCCAGAACGACAACGTAGCATCCATGCTGTGATGGATTATAGCTGGAGTCAAATGACTGGCATCGAACAAATGGTGTTTATGAAGTTATCGATCTTTCGTGGAGGCTTTACACGGGAGGCTGCACAGTCCATTACAGGGGCGAATTTACAGACTCTACGTTCTTTACTCAATAAATCCTTGATTCGTCGCAATGCTGATAATGGACGTTATGAGATTCATGAACTATTACGTCAATATGCCGAAGAACGCCTTGTGCAAGCCAATGGTATTGATAGCCTCTATGAGCAGTATACAGTCTATTTTGCCGATTTCATGGCAACGCGTATCAATGACATCAAAGGTAAACGCCAGCTTGACGGTTTAAATGAGATAGAAGCTGATTTTGATAACATTCGTATTGCATGGAATTATGTGATTGGTCATAAAAACAATAATGCTATCAGTAAGATGATGGAAACTTTAATCCTCTTCTGCGACATGCGTACCTATTACCTAATTGCAGAAGATTTGTTTCAACAAGCGGTTCAACAGCTATCTATAGGAAGCACAGCAACACATCTAGTTTATAATCAGCTACGCGCTCGATATATACAAGCATGGCTATTATCTGAGCGTAGCCCTGTCCCCGAGTCAATCGATCAACAACTTAAAGAGAGCCTCGTATCATCCCAAGCTAACGATGATCATAACACAACTGCTTTATGTATATGGTTGCAGGGCGAATTAGAATGGATTCGGCGAGATTATAAGGCGGCGTTAGCATTATATGAGCAGGCGTTAGCAATGTATGAGCAGTTGAATGATCCCTATTATGTTGGGCGGGTACTGAGGCGCAGTATATATAGCCTATTTGCAGGTGGCAAAGCGAATTATACAAAATCACACCAATTGAACCAAAAACACTTGCAGATTACCCAAGATATCGGTGACAAAAGTGGTTTTGCTCATGCTATCTTATACGAAGGCGCGCATGTAGATTTTGAAGAAGGAAACCGACATTTACAAACAGCCATCAGTATTTGGCGAGAGATGGGCGATTGGAAAAGCCTCGGGATTGTTTTACATGTCCTGTCGGAGAATCTATTTCTAATAGGAGAGTTTGATAGGGCAACTATTGTCTTGGATGAGGCTCAACAACTTGTTACCAAAGTAGGATGGTCACATTATGTCTCGACTATATCCACAATATTAACTGTTATTCAACAAGATACAGAATCTTCCTGGAAACTACAAAAACCAGACCAAGCCCAATTTACAATAACATCTCTATCTTTTGAGAAACATATATTACTGAAAGCATTAGCAACTGCTGTATTTGCCTTAGTTGAAAAAGAGCACTCGAGAGCTTATATCGTGTCTGCCCTACAAACTGCGACTGATCCGTTTATACCTATTGCAGTCGCAGGTAGCCTATCAATTGTTGTACTTAGTCTGATAGATGACCATGCCCCAGTCTATGTGACGGAATTATTCGGTTTGGCATTCAACTATTCCGATGACTATATTATGGGGTGGATGAAGAAATGGTCTCGTTTACAAGAGGCACAAATACAACTCAAAGCCGAACTCGGTGAAGATACCTATAATCAAGCATGGGAACGTGGTCAATCACTGGACTTAGAAACGGTTGTGCAAGACCTCATCGATGAATTTTCGGGAGATGTAGACTAATGCAAATCGGACACTATCAACTGGGTGAAGAACTGGGCGCAGGGGGTATGGGGACAGTCTATCGCGGATTACACACCCAAACAGAACAGACAGTTGCCATCAAACAACTGAAAAACACTATCGCGACGGACGATACAATTGAACGCTTCCGACGTGAAGGTGAAGCCCTCCGTGACCTCAATCATCCCAATATCGTCAAAATGCTCGATATGTTTGAGCATGAGGGACAGCATTATCTGGTGATGGAATATGTCTCAGGTGGGGATTTATCCGACCTTATCAGACAGGGAGATATTCCACTAGAAAGAATTGTTAATCTCGCTATCGATCTGGCAGATGCCCTCACGCGTGCTCATCGTCTGAATATCATCCACCGTGACCTCAAACCAGCCAATATTATGATTGGTGAGGATGGGGTATTGCGACTGACAGATTTTGGAGTTGCGCATGTTGGTAGCAAAGAGCGTGTGACCGATACCGATGCGATTGTCGGCACGATTGATTATCTACCCCCTGAAGCCTTTAGTGGCGAATCTTTTGATGCACGCGGTGATATTTGGGCATTCGGGGTGATTTTGTTTGAGATGCTGACAGGTCAACGTCCTTTTGCGGGCGAGTCCTTGATGCAGGTGATTCAGAACATCACAACTCAAGCTGCCCCTGATTTAGAGTCACTCTGTCCAGATGCCCCGATTGCGCTCGTTGACTTGGTCTATCGGATGCTGGAACGCGACCCTCAAGCGCGCATCAGTTCGGTACGACATGTCGGCGCTGAATTAGAGGATATTCTTGAAAAACGCGAATCACCGCCACAGCGAAAGCGTTTCGATACAGACATTCCCAATTTCATAGATTTACCAAAGCATAACCTGCCTACCCAAACCACCCCCTTTATCGGACGCGATCAAGAACTAGAAGAACTGGATAAGTTGCTTCAAGATTCCAACACCCGTTTGATTACCCTCATGGCACAAGGTGGGATGGGAAAGACAAGATTGGCAATGGAGCTTGCTAGCCGAGCCTTATCTCAATTTGCAGATGGTGTCTATATTGTCGAACTCGCATCACTATCAGACTCAAGTAATCTTATATCGTTCATTGCTAACGCAACTGGTTATTCGTTCCAAGCAGATGGACGGTCATTAAAACAACAGTTGCTAGATTATTTCAGAGAAAAGCATCTCTTGCTTGTCATGGATAATTTTGAACATCTGCTAGTGGGAGTAGATTTGATGGGCGATATACTCCAAGCTGCTCCCCACCTTAAGCTGATAGCTACCTCGCGCGAACGGCTTAATTTACAAGAGGAAATCGTATTTCGCATTGAGGGTTTGGACTTCCCGAATTGGGAAACACCAGAAGATGCAATTGAATATAGTGCCGTCAGGCTATTTATGCAAAGTGCAAAACGGGTCCGTCCAGACTTTGAACTGGATGTTGATAATTTACAGTATGTGGCGCGTATCTGTCGTTTAGTAGAGGGTTTACCGTTAGGGATTGTATTAGCTGCTGCTTGGGTGGATATGCTATCACTTCAAGAGATTACTGAAGAAATTAAGAATAATCTTGATTTTCTGGAAACACAGTTACGCAATGTTCCTCAACGTCATCGCAGTATCCGCGCTGTACTGGACTATTCATTGAATCTGTTGATAGAGCGTGAACGGACTATCTTCATGAAGATATCTATCTTTCATGGAGGCTTCACACGTCAAGCGGCAGAAGTCGTTGTTGGTGCAGACCTCCGTACACTAATGAGCCTCATTAATAAATCACTGATTCGACGCTCATCGGAAAGTGGGCGATATGACATCCATGAACTGACAAGACAATATGGCGAAATACATTTGCAAGAATCGGGGTATGCTGCTGAAATTCAGCAAGCATATGCGGATTATTTTGCAGATTTTATGGCAGAGCGATATATAGACCTAAAGGGACGAAGACAATTAGGGGCACTCGATGATATTGAGGCTGATTCTGAGGGGATTCGTGCTGTTTGGTATTGGGCTTGCCAAAATAATCAACCGATAATAATCGACCAAATGCTTGACGGATTATATCATTATCAAGATATACGTGGTCAGTATAGAGAAGGTATCGAAAATCTACTTGTTGCAGAGAAAATGGCACAAGAGCATCATCATCAAGTACTTTATCATCGCCTTCGTGTTCGTCGAGCCCGTCATATTACACTCCCAGGATTACAAGATTTCCAACCAGAAATATCTGATATTGAGAAAGCTTTAGAAGCAGCACGCTCGCGACAAGATATACCAGAAGAAGCTTTTTGCTTGCGCCTACTTGGAGCAATTAAGGTCTTTCAAGATAAATATGAAGACGCACAATATTACTTTGAAAAAGCCTATCCACTATACACTGAACTCGATGATCTGTATTCCCTTGCTGAGGTAATAGAATATCAATCCATCATCAAACGGGCTCTGGGGGACGTAGATGAAGCACTATCTATGACTCAGAAGGCGCTTGAAATCAAAGAAAACGTGAACGATGTCAGCGGAATAGGATGGTCATTATTTCAATATGCTTTAGTAAAAGTAAATCAAGGGAAGTATGAAGAAGGTGAACATTTATTAAGGCGTGGGTTGAAGATTATGAAACAATTGAAAACAAACCATGGCATCATTATTCTTAGTAATATATTAACGGGTGTCTTATTTTTTAAAGGAGACTTGACTGTTGCTCATAGTATGGCGATGGAAATACTAACCATCAGTAAAAAAACAATAAACTTGATGGGCATAACTCAAGCATCGTTAAACTTAGTTATGTTCCTCTCAATTCTTAATGATGATCCTGTAACCCTCAAACAAGCTAGAGATAACTTGGACAACTTATCAAAAGATATAATCAGTCAATCTGTTATGACAGGATATTTAGAGCTTGGCTTTGCGATGGAGGCTTTGAATTTAGGTGATTATGATACGGCTCAAGTTGAGTTTGCGAACTGTATAAAAGCATTATTATTGTCTTATGAAAAATCATTAGCTCTCATCGTAGTTTTCTCCGTAAAAGCCCTTTTAGATGCTGGTGCTGGACATTTAGCTTCAGCAGTTGAGTGGCTCAGTGTTGCGTTTCATTACCCTTATCAAGGATCGGCTTGGCTGGAAAAGTGGGACTTAATTTCACAGTTACGGAGTGACCTACAAACACAGCTAGGTGATTCTGCGTTTGACAGCGCATGGGAAAAAGGCAAACAACGAAATATGGAAACAGTGACCCAAGATCTCATCAAACAATATAAGGATGATGAATAATGCCAATCGGACACTATCAACTGGGTGAAGAATTGGGTGCAGGGGGGATGGGAACAGTCTATCGTTGCATTAATAAATGGAGGCAAAATCCTGAATAACAGAATTAAGTTATTGATATTAATTTTCCTGTTGTGTTTGCCGACACTGGCGCAAGATGAGGATTTAGACGAATTATTATCAGATTATGTCTACGATGATGAGCCGTCGGTAGTGGTCTATGTACGCTATGGCGATGAGTCTGCAACTGCTGTATATGGATTGGCTGACCTTGAAAATGCAACCCCTGCCCAAGTTGATGACCTTTATCGCATCGGCAGTATAACCAAGCCTTTCGTTGCGACAATCGTTTTACAATTGGTCGGTGAAGGTGAGATTGGCTTAGATGACCCCATCGCCAATTACCTACCTGATGAAGTAGTCAATCGGGTTGCCAATGCCGATACTGCAACCGTCCGTCAGATGCTCCAGATGACGAGTGGCATTTATAGTTATACCGAAAGTGATG
>CAYGTY010000227.1:6526-9563 GCA_964352825.1 uncultured Anaerolineaceae bacterium | reverse complement strand
CGTGACAAGTGCCTCTACTATTATGACGATGGTAAACGTGATAAAGCAGGGATATTGCGCGAAAGTCTAACTCGGCTATTGGTTTACATCGAACACCCTGATGACATTGATATTTATCTGCTGGGCGTGAATACCTACTATCTGCAACCGATTGATGATGTCGCGCAGAATTTACGGGCAGTGGCATTGGCAGGTCTTGCACCGATAAACTTAGATTTAGCCTGTATCTATGCCACAAAATATCTTGGCGAGGACTATACCTCAGTCTTTAACTGTGAGCCTGCGATGACAGCGATTGATGTACTGGCTCAAGCCAATCAGCACTTGTCTATTTATCAATTTTTGCTGGGACGTGGTGACCATATGGCGCGCACCAAACGAGGTGAGCTAACAGGTAAAGCCCTCGAATCACTGAAAACCGATTTCCCACAAGCCCTCTATCAACAACTGATTGATAGCTATCAAGCTCTGGATATGCCAACAGCCAGTATCGGCATCATTAACTATATTATTGATAATCGCTTATTTGCGTTATATGACAGCTTGGAAGATATTATTTTGAGTACAAGCGACCCTGATTTGCGACGCTATGGTTTGGTCATGATGTCTGCATCACGCGATGAAGATTTAACTGAGCGTCTGTTACGTATGGCGCGCCTAGCAAAACGTGACCACATCCCCTTATATATCGAAGCAATTGAAGTCTGTAATCATCCTGAGCGTGATACGACCTTAGCCCAACTCCAAAAACGATTATAGCTGAGAGGCTGGCGTGGCAAGTGGTGGAATATAGGCAGGTTGTGGCATGATGACATCTTGCAGTAATGGCGCAAATAACACAACTAATACCACAAAAATCATCATCACCGCAATCATAAATAAAATTATGCGTCGGCGTGTCCAGCGAGGCTCTTGTTCAATATAGCCATCATCATAGATAAGATAATCGACACCCGCATCCTCATCAGGATTATCTGCTGTGTCATCCTCAATATCATCATAATCGTCGTAGTCAGTCTCATAAATTTCCATACCCTCTATGGTACATCAACTTTGCTCAGATGAAATAAAAAGCATGTTAGATTTATGGTCAATTGTTGCCAATCGCCTATTTTGCACAAGTGATAGAGCAGAAGCCGTTATAATTATTATGATCCACGCAGAATGGACGACCGCACATCCGACACTGCATGATTTTCACTTGGTTTGCTGTGCGACCACATTTATGACATTGGAGCTTCTTTTTCACAGGTTCAGCCGCTGGTGTGGAGACGACTTCCACCAACTCTGGTTTGAGTGTTTTCAACATCTTCATATGATAAGGGTATTGTTTTAAAAAGGTTCTTGCCTGCTTGTCATCTTTTTCACTACCGATGAGCGAGATAAGAAATTTAGTTGCTTTTGGGTCTTCAAACTGACAAATCGCTCTCATAATCGCTGTCTTGCTGAACCCTTTCACATCCCGTTTGAACGCTCGTTTTAAAGGCTCAATCGTACTGGGGTCTTTATAACTGCTCACTATCGCAATGAGGTCATTAGGCTTACCTCGAAAATCTCGTGATAGACCAAAGCTATCAATCAAGGTCGATGTCATGACATTGAGGAAAAACGAGCCATATTTTTCTTCAAATGCCTGTCGATTTTCGGGGGTGTCGTTTGCCAATAGCTCATTGACATCCTTTACCGTTTCCTTCATTTTCATCTCCCATTGAATAGACAATACGCCAATCGATATGTTAATCATATAGACAGGCTTGGGATTTGTTTTGGAAATGTCATAAAAAATGGGTAAAAATATAAAGGGCACGATTGAACATGCCCTTTGCTATGTCACGTTCTGAGGTAATCGCGCATGGCACTTGGATTTTCGGGCAGGTTATAGGCACGCATCATGTTGCTGATGTTGCCGTTGAGCATGGTTTGACCATCATTGAGCTTAATCCGCCAAATCGTCGGACTATCGAGAATGGTCTGTAGCACCAGACGTTGATGGCGCGTCAGTGTCTCTGGGACTTGAATTGGCTTTCCATCAAAGACGATATAGAGCAGCGCATCGACACAATCCATCGCACTATAAAAATCCACACGGCGCAGAGCTTCTGTAATTGTCGGAATCAATGATCGCAAGCGCGAATAGCCAATGTGCATCAGCGACTTACAGATGTCACTAATCACATCCCCTTCTGACCAAGTGAGTTGTTCATAATCTTCATCCACTGTGCTGGCATTTTGCATGACATTGACTAACAACTGAATCACACGCAAAGGGGTTTCATTTCCTGCAATTTCTGCGACAGCCATTGCCGAACACAGACGGACAATCACATCTTCATCAGGTGCAAGATACGGTTCGAGGTGGTCAAAGGATTTGTGTCCATGCTGTAAATAGCGCAGGGCTAAAATGATACTGGAGCGCATCAGTCGGTGATTCTCTGTTGGCAACAGCCGTTCCAAGCGTGGGACAAGCATCGTATGAAATTCTGTGAAATTCGATAGCAGATACGGCACTGCCATGCGTGTATGTAGCTCTTCGTCTTTGTTTAACAAAAGCTGGAAATAAACCTCCATCCCATCACGGACAGCAAGGTAAGTACGGCGCACATAATTTAACTCTTGTTCCAGTTGACGATGAAATCCATCAGCATCGCGTGATTCAGTAAACGGTAACGCATCATTATGCTCATCTAAATAGGAATTGCCTTGGGCGAGGTGCGCGAGGTATATCAAAATATCATATTTGCGTGTGACCTGTGGCGCAGATAGGAGTTCTATCAAAAATGGCACAGCATAAGCCGTGGCTTGATAAACTGTCCCTTGATGCCAGATATTGCTATAAAGTGCGTATAAGGTTTTATCGCGTACATCATCATCGGCATGAGCAAGCGAGCGTATTAACTCAGGTATATCCTCTGCCGACCCGTAGGCATGGTTGAGTGTTGACCATTGAATTGACTCTAATCCCTCAAGCATGAAATTTCTCCACAATCTAAACTTAGCTCATCCGTTCTATTGTATCATCTTTAGAACAAATGGTCAA
>CAYGTY010000227.1:2192-6426 GCA_964352825.1 uncultured Anaerolineaceae bacterium | reverse complement strand
AATCAATTAACCATAGGGGACAGTTGAGAAAACCATCCCCCATAGAATAGAACCTTATCCGTCGGTGACACCTAAGATAACCACACGACTATTCGAGACATCCGCAACTGCTAAGATACGACCATCAGGGCTAAATGCCATATCAGCGACAGAGATATTTAAGGATGCTGTCGGCGAGTCCATATTGAGGGCATTCACGAAGCTCACGGTTTCTGTTCCATCAAAGCCACCTTGTGTCGCATTGGCAACCGCCATCAAGATTTCTGCGCCGTTGATGATTTGGTCACGGAATACGATTTCGTTCACTAAGCGACCTGACTCCCGATAGAGTTGAACATCTTCTTCTGTCGCAACAGTAATGCGGTAAGCACTATCGCCACTGTTATATACAAAATCGCCGAGCAAGGGGTCGGGTGTATCGGTGACTGCGCTAAATCCTTGTGAATAGACCAAGCCCTTCGAGAAATAGAGTTCTGTATCAGCGGTCTTATAAATCCAGATGGCGGCTTGTTGGTCGATGGATGTTTCGCCTGTGACAGCCACCCATGTATCATCTGCATTAAAGGCAACATCCGTCAATGGATAGGGGAAGGCGTAGTTAATTTTCAGTTCAGCATTCGGTTGGGATTGGGTGGAGAAGTTCGCCATATCCCAAACCTTCAGTGTCCATTCTGCACCATCACTTGCGTCTTGGCTAAACCCACTTGCCGAAGCCAGTTGGTAGCCATCGTGTGACCATGATAAAGCGCGGATTGGGCTGGTATGGGTTTGTGCGAGGAACACACCGCCTGCAAAGTTACCATCTTGCAATTCGATAATATAAATTTGTCCACTTGCGTTACCGATAGCAGCAAAGCGATCATCGAAGCTAAACGCCACCGCTGAGGGTTGTAGGCTCTGTGGCAAACTGGTGAGAGAATCGATAATATCAAAGGTCGGATAGCTATAAAAATCGATTTGACCCAGCGTACTCACAACTGCCAATATCGATTGTGCCGATGACCATTCCACAAGATAGGGGGATGCCGTCGGGAGTGTGGTGATGGTATCGACATTACCTGAGTTTGCGCTGGTAATCATCTGAAAAGTGGATGGGTTAAAGTCCTCAGATGGAGGTGGAGCTTGGACAACTGCTGTGGGAGGTACAGCTTGCTCAATGACATTCCCTGATGCGTCCACAGGCTCAATATAATAGGCGTTGCCGTTCAGGTCACTTTCGACTGTCCAGCCAATGGTATCGTCAATATTCACTTGCCACCAGACATAGCCTTCGTTACAAGCAGGACCATCCAAAATTGCATTCAAGGTACGTCCCGGTTGAATCTCGCCGATTATCTCAGCATCGGTTGTCGGTTCAGTCCGTAAGCGATTGGGGGTACGTCCAGCAGAAATCCGTGCATTTTCTGTACCGATAGCGATGCGCGGTGTTAGGTAGCCTGTGAAATTCGGTGGGCAGAAGAACACAGTTCCACTCCCGACAAATTGTGGGTCAAGAATCGGTAAACTCGAACAATCACCAGATAATTCCAGAACGGTTCGTGCGATCCAGCCTTGATTGAAGAAAATCCATTCGGTGCTGGTATCTGTCCCTAAAACCGAATAACTCTCATTCGGGTAAATTGTCCCAACTTGTGTGTCATTTGTTGTCGGACCATTACGGACATTGGCAAATGTACCTTCTGGGCGCAAGAAGCATCCTGTCGCAGAGCCAACGGTTGCATTCACAATCGGGATATTATAGCAATCACCTGTGAGTGTAATTGCACTTGAGGCAACCCATCCATCACGGACTTGGAACCAACCTGTTGCTGTGGTTTTACCGATGACATTGCCTGCGCCTGTTTCGGCTTGAGCATTATTATATGTGCCAATCGCGTTGGCGTTATTCGCGGCATTGTCAAATAAGGTCACACCATCGCCAACAATACGGCAAACACTGCCTGCTGGGCGCAATGCGGGTGATGTACCGCTCCCATCGGTTGGGCATCCTTGTGCAAAATCGGGTTGGATGACTCCAGCATTCGATGGGCATAAATCATCGACATTCGGCACACCATCCCCATCGGTATCGGTTAATAATGGGCATCCATCAGAATCACTTGCGCCTGCTTGGTCTGGGCAAAAATCGATACTATCCGCCACACCATCGCCATCACGGTCACCTTCTGTTGCGGTTGGGCAACCCGCACTACTTGCGACCCCTGCAATCGTCGGGCATTCATCATCAGCATTCAGAACACCATCGCCATCGGTATCATCTGTTGGTGAATCATTCGTCGCGCCAACAACCCCAGCCTTCATCCCAGGAAAGCGTTCATCACAGAGGACAACCATCGTCGCATCAGACGAGACATAGACTGAATATTTAGCGTCCCCGTATTGAAGTTCAACACGATAGACATCAATCGAGTTCGGTAGAGGCACACCTTGGACAAGGACACATCCCAGTGATGTATCAGTAACATCATTGATGATATTGTGTGACCATCCTGTTACACCACCTATGGAGGGTAAATCTGTTTCTGCAACTTGGCGTGCGGCATCCACAATATACTGTGGGGTTGCGCCTTGTGCCTGTGACGCGAATATACCACTGGTCAACAGTATGGATACTAAGATTAATTTGGAAAGGTATTTCATCAGGACTCCTATCTATAAAAGTCAGATATACATTATTGTAAATGGTTTGGGTTAATGATTCGGGATTCGACAGGTGAACTTAAAATAACAGTTGTGACGGTTTCACCATAATCATATAGGGTTTGCATCAAAGATTCGAGATGTTTCATGGATGCCACAGCAACGATTAAGTAAAAGCAATGTTCCCCAAGTACGTGATGACATTGGAGAATTTCTGGAATATCTTGGGCGGCTTCCATAAAAATATGACTATTACGGCATGTGCCTGTCATCTGGATGAGTGCTTTAATCGGTAATCCGATTTGTTCTAAATCTATGGAGACATGATAGCCCTTGATAACACCCGATTCTTGTAACTTACGAATCCGTTCTTGAACAGCAGGGGCAGATAAGCTCACACGGCGACCCAATTCACTATAACTAAGGCGCGCATCTTTCTGTAATTCTTGGAGAATCAGCCAATCCACATCATCAAGATTCGATTTTAAAGTTGTCATCGCTAAATACTTTCAAAATAAAGATAAAATACACCAAACACCATACAATTCACATGGATTTTATGACGCTTTCTAGCATACCATAGGTGTAGGTTTCGGATATATTACAGCATCGAAAGAAATACACTCCGATTGCCCTCCGACCATAGCAAACGACAATCAATTTACCAAACTTTGTAATATGGATTTTGCTATATAATGATTAAACAGAAGAAACTTATTTAGGACTCTGCCATGACAAATTTACTTCAACTTAATTCAATAGAAAATAAAATTTTTGAACGCGCGAAGGAAACAATGGTTATTGATACAGAAGCCTTCCAATCAGCAGAAAGTGCGTTTATAGCCAGCCACTCTGAGGTTGATGCACCTGCTTTGGACACCTTGCGTGGACAAGAATATAGTCGTTTGGATAGTCTGGGGCATATCTACCTAGATTACACAGGGGGCGGATTATATGCACAATCCCAAGTTCAAAAGCATATGGAATTGTTGCTGAATGGTGTTTATGGCAATCCTCATTCCTCTAACCCGACCTCACAGGCAATGACCGACCTTGACGAACAATCACGCGCCTATGTTCTTGCGTTCTTCAATGCAGATCCTGACGAATATTGTGTGATATTTACACAAAATGCCAGTGGCGCGTTACGGATTGTCGGCGAATCATACCCATTTGAAGATAATGGGCATTATTTACTGGCTTTTGATAATCATAATTCGGTCAATGGGATTCGTGAATATGCCCGCGCCAATGGTGCTAAACTGACCTATACCCCTGTCATTCCACCCGATATGCGCTTAGATGAAGAAATACTTCGCCAGAACTTAGATATGGCGATACCGAATGGTAATAATCTATTTGCCTTCCCTGCTCAGTCCAACTTTTCGGGGGTACAGCACCCACTAGAATGGATTGCAGTTGCACAAGATAAGGGGTGGGATGTACTGGTTGATAGTGCGGCATTTGCGCCAACCAATAAGCTAGACCTCAGCCACTATAAACCCGATTTTGTAACTTTATCGTTTTACAAAATGTTCGGCTATCCAACAGGTGTCGGTGCATTAATTGTCCGTAAAGCAATCCTCGAAAAATT
>CAYGTY010000227.1:0-2092 GCA_964352825.1 uncultured Anaerolineaceae bacterium | reverse complement strand
TCGTGGTGGGACATTAGCCATTAATTACTTCGACCCTGATGGTATGGTGTTCGACCATCAACTGGTTGAAGATATAGCCTCCCAATTCAATATCTCGCTTCGGACGGGGTGTTTCTGCAATCCGGGGGCTGGTGAACTGGCGTTGAATATCCCAGCCGAACAAGCGCGACAATTGTTCCAAAGCACAAACCGCATGACTTACGAGCAGTATGCGATGGCTGTTGTAGAAAGTGGAAATGAGGATGGGATTGGGGCAACACGGATTTCTGTAGGCATTGCAACAACGTTCCAAGATGTTTATCAATTTGTTCAATTTACAAAAGCATTTCTCAATATGAAATCGGATGGTATTAAAGTCCATGATCGTCAGTGTTAACATGCAACTCGATCACAAATTTGTCTGAAAAGTTTTCCTTAACCAGTCATGATTTATTTTTATTGTAAAATCATTTCATAAGAGGAGGGGATATTGAACAATGCCAGCGACATTTAAGTGGTACAACGCCGAAAAAACAATCATGTATGAGCAGTTTGAAGGTGATTGGACATGGCATGATTTCTCAGATTGTATCAAAGGCGCAACTGACTTGATGCGCGATATTGACCATGATGTCATTGCTATTTCTGACTATACTGATAGTTCATCCTTGCCGATGAGTGGTGCATCTTTAAAGATGGCACGCGATGTCATGCGTTATGCTCCTGATAATTGGAAGGGTGTAATTATCGTTTCAGATAATCGGCTCATCCGAGCAATGGTTAACTTATTCCAAAATGCAAATCGTAGTTTTGGAGACCGAGTTTATCTGGAAGCAACACTTGATGCCGCTGTGATAAAAGCGCAAACGATCCTAATCGAACTTAATAAAGAAGCATAACTCACATAATTACAGCCTATCTCTAAGCGTCATCTAAGACTTATCCTCTATACTATGTGAAAAATGGAACAAACAGAGGAATTCTAAGGGATGAATTGGCGTATTATTGGATTAAGTGTCACCATGCTAGCGGTTGTCATATTTGGCTTCAGCCTTGCCGACCCCCTAGCAGACAATGAAGTCAGTGCAAATACACAACTGGCTATCCCCGAAACAAGCATCGATGGTTTTACACAGGCGATTGACCCATGGGATTGGCAATTCCCACAAGACCACGGCGCGCATCCCGACTTCCAGACGGAGTGGTGGTATTACACTGGCAATGTCGCCACCGATGATGGGCGACGCTTTGGCTATCAATTCACGATTTTCCGCCGTGCTATTTCACCTGATAATTATGAGACAGACTCCGAATGGCGCACCAATCAAATCCATATGGCACACTTCACCATTAGCGATATTAGCAATCAGGACTTCTATCACGATGTTCGCTATAGTCGCAGTGGCGCAGGTTTAGCAGGTGCAGTCGCTGACCCTATATATCGGGTATGGTTAGAAGATTGGCAAGTTATCGCAGAAAATGATGACGCGACTTTACAGCACATCACTGCCGAAGCAGACGACTTTGCATTAGATGTTCAATTGGAACAAGTCAAACCTCCCGCCCTACAAGGTCAAAACGGACTCAGTCCAAAAAGTGAAGAAATAGGCAATGCTAGTTACTATTACAGCCTCTCACGCCTTGTCACATCAGGTACAGTGACTATCGGCGATGAGCAATTTGAGGTAACTGGTAACACATGGATGGATCATGAATTTAGTACCAGCGCACTCGGTACACAAGCTCAAGGGTGGGATTGGTTTGGTCTGATTTTTGATAATGATACCGAATTGATGATTGGGCAAATTCGTATGGTTGATGGTGGGCGCGACCCTGCATTTGGAGGTTTACTGATTTATCCTGACGGCAGTACACGCTATCTGGATTCAACTGACTTTACAATTATGGCGACAGATACATGGATCAGCCCGCATACAGACGCTGAATATCCATCGGCTTGGGATATTGAAATTACAGGCGAAGACGGCTTTGCATTTACAGTCACCCCATTACAAGCTGACCAAGAATTACATGGTGGGGGCATTGAATATTGGGAAGGGGCTGTCCGTATAGAAGGCGATGTCACGGGTTATGGTTATGCAGAGTTAACAGG
>CAYGTY010000226.1:5657-9596 GCA_964352825.1 uncultured Anaerolineaceae bacterium | reverse complement strand
AAAACGTTTGTGTTTAGTTTCAATAGCTTGGTGTACCATAATGTTATGTCATTAAACAAGGAGAACATGTACTTATGGAAGCAAAAGCAACAATTATAGGTGTCCCCAACCAACCTACAATCACAGAGGTGAATGTACGCTCACAACCGACCATTAACTCAGAGAAGAAATTCACTGCACCTGTTGGTTTTAGCGGAATCCCAATCAAGCGTGTCAAACAAGATGAAGAGAAAGCCACAACAGACGGTAAAATTCACTATTGGATAAAGATTGAATTCCCAGGTGGCGCAGATGGTTATGTACGTGATGACCTCATTGCGATTGAAGGGGATTGTGCAAAGTATGGTTATGCCGATGGTCTAGAAAAGACACTGGCTTTCGACCTTACTATTGACCCAGCAACATCAAAACCAGGACCTAATATCCAACCAGAGGTAGCATCCAGTGCACCGCCGCCTGCAATGCCAACGACCACTGCAAGCGCACCACCACCTGCTGTCCTAACCACTACTGCAAGCACAACACCTGCAAGTACCTCAAGTTCAAAGAAATTTGAAGCTACTGGTAAAGTTCGGATACGCTCAGCAGCAACCTTACAAGGGCAACACCTTGGTTGGTTAGATGCCACAACCGTCATTGAAGTTGACCCTAATTCTCGTACAGAAGCCGATGGTTACATCTGGTGGAAACACTCGGGCGGATGGTCAGCAGAACAATCAACCAATGGTCAACAAGTATTTTTGCAACCTGCATTAGTCGTTGGCGGTCCTGTCCCACCCATCACATCACGCGAAGGATTCGATGACCTTAACCGTATCAAACTGGCATCTTATGCTGTTACAGGTAATTTTGAGGGTAGCGGTTATGCAGCTTATAACAATTACGATGCTGGGATTATTAGCTATGGTTTGATTCAGTTCACAATGGCGGCGGGTTCATTCATCACTGTGGTACAACGTTATCTTGCAAGCTCACAAACAGATATAGCAAATCAGCTACGTGGTTATTTACCCCGTATCGAAGCACGCGATGCAAACTTGCGGAATGATCAAACTCTCAAATCACTCTTGATTTCAGCGGCGGATGAACAAGTTATGAAAGATGCTCAACATTCAGTAGCTGATGAAAAATACTGGAATAAAGTTTGGACAGGATATATTGAGCCGCGCGGTTTAACATCACCTTTGGGGATTGCTCTATTATTTGATATGGGTGTCAATTTCGGTACAGGTCACGGTTTTGTGCGCTTAGCAGAACAACAATTGGGTGTCCAGCCACGCTCTAAGCCGGGGCAAAATGGTATCAGTGAAGAACAGTTGATTCAGCGTGTTGCCGAACTTCGGAAAGCATCCCATGATAAACAAGCGCGTGAACAAGGCTTCTATGGTCTCAAGAAACGTGGTGATTTCTGGGTACGCCTCATCAATAATGGGGACTGGGGTCTATTAGGTGATGCAAGTGGTAATGTCAACATCAACGGGAAAATTATTCAAGTCAAGAATCCATAATTTGAAATCATCTATTGGGGGAGGAATGAATTGTAAAATCCTCCCCTACTCCTCTGATTATTTTGCTTCACTACCTGATAATGCAGTTGTAATCCCCAAAAAAATATAAATTGTCCCTGACAGATATTTTTGAATTTTTAGAAATTGCTGATTGGTCTTGAGCCATTGACCTAATGTTCCTGCTACAATCGCATACATGCCATCAGTAATGATTGCCATAATCAAAAATATCGACCCCAGAAAGACAATCTGCAAAGCAACTGAGCCGCGTGTAGGGTCTACAAATTGTGGAATGAAGGTAAAGAAAAACAAAGCTGTTTTGGGATTGAGGATATTCACAATCATACCTTGTCGAAAAATTTTGATGTGGGACATTTTGATAATTTCAGCTTCCCCAACGGGTTTTGTAGGAGCGAGTAAAGTTGTTATACCCAGATAAATGAGATATGCCGCCCCGAGGTATTTGACGATTGTAAAGGCTAATGCTGATGAAACGAGTAGTGCTGATAAACCGACTGCTGCCGCAACAACATGCACCCATCCGCCGAGGCTAATTCCTAATACAGAAATAATCCCTGCCAATCGTCCTTGGTCAACACTCCGGGCAACAACATAGAGAACAGCAGGACCTGGGGCAAGCAATAATGCCAAAGATGCTAAAACAAACACAACTAATGAACTTTTATCAACCATTATAAACTCCCATAATTTTTAATAGTCTTATAAATCCACATAATTCAAACTCTGTCAAGCACAAAAAATACAAGTTGCAATCAATACACCATATAAGCTATCATCGTTGAAATCTATTTATGAACGATTGAGGTCATATAATGTCAGAAACGATACAAAACGCGATTGATTATATCCAAGAGACTCAAGATATTATCCTTGAGGACTATAAAGCCTTATTGAAGTTCCCATCCATTGGTGCAGACCCTGCTTATAACGATGATGTACAAGCCTGTGCCGATTGGATTGTCGAGCAACTGAAAGCAATGGGGTTTGAAAATTGTCGGGCGATTAAAACCAAGAAACACCCCGTCGTCTACGCAGAATGGCTCAAAGCAGGTGATGATAAGCCAACTGTATTGGTCTATGATCATTACGATGTACAACCTGTTGACCCGTTGCATCTCTGGGATTCTGAACCATTTGAAGCAGAAATTCGCGATGGACGGATGTATGCGCGTGGTGCAAGCGATAACAAAGCGGGGGTCTGGGGTAACTTAAAAGTATTTGAAGCGATGCTCAAAGCCAATGGTGAACTCCCATTAAATGTGAAAATCATGTTTGAAGGTGAAGAAGAATCAGGCTCACCCAGTATTGAAGCCTTTGTTCAAGAGAATAAAGAATTGCTCCAAGCCGATGTCATGCTTAATTGTGATGGTGGGTTGAAACCTGAAGACCCACGCATTTATTATGCAGGACGTGGTATTGTCAGCGCACAAGTCACTGTCACAGGTCCAAAAGCCGACCTCCATTCAGGCGAATATGGCGGACTTGTCCAAAACCCATTACATATTGCAGGCAAGATCATCGGGTCATTCCATGATGATGAAGGGCGGATTCAACTCCCTGGGTATTATGATACTGTGGTGGAAGTCAGCGATGCTGAAAAAGAACGGATTCAAGCAGGCTTTCAAGGCGACAAAATGAAAGAACGCGCAGGTGTTGATAAATTCTGGGCAGAATCAATTGCACCCGAAGCAGAACGGGCAACGGTACACCCAACCCTTGATGTGAACGGGATGTGGGGTGGTTATCAAGGTGCTGGTAGCAAAACAATTATCCCAGCAGAAGCAGGTTTCAAAATCACCATGCGCCTCGCACCCGACCAAGACCCAAAAGTCGTCTCACAAATCCTAAAAACCTATGTTGAAGGCTTTGCAACCGATACTGTCAAAGTGAGTTGTGAGATTGGTGAAGAACAGTGGTACTTCCAATTGGTGACAGATGGTCCATATCTAGAAGCTGTACAAGATGCGATTGAAGAGACCATTGGTAAACGTGCAGAGCTTGTGCGCACAGGTGGGTCGATTCCGATTTTGGGTGTGTTCAATCGTTTGATTGGATTACCGATTACAGCATTTGGTTATGGTGATGGTGAAGGTATTCACTCGCCGAATGAGAATATTAGAGTTGATAGTTTCTTCATGGCACTTGAAGCAGGGGTACGCCTCTATCATAACTTGGCTGAAGTAGAGTTCTAGAATCTTTTTGGGGGAGGGTTTGGAAACCGCTCCCCTACGACAATCGAGATGAGTCACAAAGATGATGTCTAGATTATTACGAGCATACAAGTGCATCATTTGAAGATAGTTAAATCAACAAGCCAAAAGCAATAAAACCAATCCCAACCAAAGCATAATACATTGCTGAGCGTTGGGTTTTGGCATCCCATGCGTCAGTGCGTTCTGGATTTTCTTTA
>CAYGTY010000226.1:0-5557 GCA_964352825.1 uncultured Anaerolineaceae bacterium | reverse complement strand
TGCTGAGCGTTGGGTTTTGGCATCCCATGCGTCAGTGCGTTCTGGATTTTCTTTACGCCAACGCGGTTCAAGTGAGTAGAGTCTCCAAACAAGGTCACGGCGCGACAAACACAACCCTGCTAATACTAGGAAAACAAGACCACCTGCAATCATTATGAAATCACCCATATATCACCTATTTGATTTACGCCGTTAATAATTACATAGTATAGCAAACGTTGCCCTTAGTTCGGTTGGAGAATGATTTTTGCGTCTTCCCGACTTTCAAGACGTTTAAATGCACTCAAGGCATCATCCAATGGCATCCGCGCGCTAACCATCTTACGCATATCAACCCGTCCTGCCGCCATCAGCCGAATCACATTTTGGAATGTTCCACTACCTGAATGTCCAAGTGAGCCTGCCAGTTGTACCCCTTGCTGTTTATAGGTCACTGTTGGAAGCGTCGGACGTTTTCCGCCCATACCAATATCAATAATCGAGGCGTTGACAGCTAGACAATTATTTAAAGGCTGAATCGTTCTATCAGCAACACCAGCACATTCGACAACATAATCAACACCACGCCCAAGAGTATGTTGGAGAATCGCTTCATCGAGATCGATACCAACGGGGTCAAGTGAAACAGAAGCCCCCATTTCATCAGCAAATTTACGACGACTAGCCGATGGGTCAAAAACAATCACCTGCCCTGCCCCAGCCGCAATAGCAAGAGCTTCTGCCGCTAAGCCAATCGGTCCTGCACCAAAAATCACGACATTGTTTCCCGGTTGCCAATTATGCAAGCGATTAAACATCCCCTGATACGCCACACCTGTTGGTTCGACCATCGCGCCCATAATAAGCGCTTCTTCCTCACCAAAGCGTTCTGCAATTTCATCCAGTTTCCAACAATATTTTGCACGAACAGGTGTATATTGAGCCATTGCTCCCGGTGTTGTGAAGCCAAGTTCTTCCATATTTTGGCAATGATTAACAAAGCCTCGTCGGCAAGCAGTACATACGCCACACCACTGGATTTCTTCAACAGCGACTAAATCACCCATCTGCAAATCTGTCACCTCAGAACCAACTTCAACCACTCTACCAGCAAATTCATGACCGAGGATATTCGGTGCTGTAACATATCCCGGATACATCATATAACCATCTTCGCCTGCCTCGTACATGTGCATATCCGAGCCACAAATCCCGACAGCCGCAATTTCAAGAATAACTTCATCAGGTGCTGGGGTTGGATCTGGGACTTCGCCTAAGTCGAGCGATGGGTTCTTCCAGACCATAAAGCCATTTTTAATATTACGTGTTTCGCGTTCACGGTCAGATAAATTGTATTCAGGCTTGGGTGCCCATTCCGCATTTAAAGTCAGTGCTTTCATAATAAGATTCTCCGTTTATTTTCACCACAGAGGCACATAGAACACAAAAAGGACAAATGAAAGTGTGTTATCTGCGCATCTGTATTTATATTAAGGTAATTTATTCATCCAATTTTTCAAATAGTCTTCAAGGTCATCAGCAATTTGGATACGCTCATTCGTTTTGGGATACCATGACACAATGTGGGTGTTTAGTGTGCCATCAACAACTGGGAAACCAAACAAAATACCATCCACTCCAGCATTAGAAAAAAAGAAAATATCATCAAATGTGTATCCCATGTCCGCAAATTTCTGATCATTTTTCATTACAAGATTGTAAGCGGATAAGTCGCGTACATTCCAGACTATCCAGAGAAACTGGCAGAAGTCATAGAGCCCATCAGTTTCCAACAAGAAGGATTTCAGGCTATCATTGAGCGTGACATTGAGGTTAGATAAGCCCTTGGCTATCCATTCATCAGATAACGGCGGATGCGTTTTATAGTCTTTGGATAAATCAGAAATCAATTTAAGCCACATTACGATTACCTATATTGTTGGGGCATAGAAGGCATCCCACTCTTGCTTGAATCCTTGTAGAGCTTTGTGTACGCCAAAAGCCTGCCGACCAAGTGCTTTACTTGTTTTTTCGGTACTGCTGACAATACGGAAAGGAATCCGTACATGACGATGCGCATCAAGCACTTTGGGGTCAGTCGGTACAGGTGCAATCAGTGCATGGTTGGCATCAAATAAATCCGCGAGCTGATGAGCAAGTTGTAAGCGACTAATCGCCTCACTCCCCCAACAGTGAAATATGCCGTTTTCATCATGTTCAGCTAGACGTAAGAGCATATCCGCCCCATCAGATGCGAGTGTTCCATGTGCGACTTCATTCACTTGTGGTCCTGTCCAAATTTCGGCAACACGCCCGTTTGAGAGTTGGTCAATTACGTAGTTGATAAAATCAAATCCGAGTCCATTATCTTTACGAAGCATACTGGGGTTACTATAATTGAGACCATAAACTCCTGCCAAGCGTCCGACACCATAACTTAAGCCAGACACACCCATAATATCCCGTTCACAGACGGTCTTCATGATGCCATAAAAGTTAACAGGATGTGGTGGAGAATCTTCTGTGACAATCGGTTCTTGACCATCAAACACCCAATCCGAAGAGACAAATATGTAACGCGCGCCCACTTCTAAACATGCCTGCGCCATTGCTAAGTTTGCATTAACCGTCATATTCCATGACACATCACGATTATTGTACATAAAATCCATATTAAGGATCGCAGCACAGTGAATCACGACATCGGGCTTATACTTTAGGATAGATTCGCGACAAGCTGATGTATCTGCCATATCAAGCGGGTCAAGCTCGTAATCAAAATCCCATTCAGGTTCAGGTCCGTATTGTGCGGCAATAATTTCTATATCATTTCGTTGACGAGCTAAGCGAATAATATTGCTACCCACTAACCCTGTTCCACCCGTTATATAAAGTCGCATGGATTTTCCTCTTTAAATAATAATTTTAACGTAAATTGCATGTATTCGACTCATGATATATGATATATCATGTACTGTCAAACTAAATGAACTAGCTATTGTAACATCATTTTAAAGTGATATTTAACCTTTTGATACGTACAATCAATGCTTGATTCCTGACAAAATTATTTTTATATAACAAGATTATTGGGAGATAAATATGATAGAAGGCATTGCACCGATTGTTTTTATACCTTTTGATGAAAATGGTGACATTGATGAAGAAGGGCTACGAAATATTGTTCGTTTTGAACTAGATGGTGGTATTCATGCTATTGGGATTAACGGGTTTGCAAGTGAGGCTTATAAGCTCACCGATAACGAACGCCATGATGCAGTGAAAATTGTCGCTAGTGAGGTCTCCAATCACGTTCCCCTGATTATCGGGATAGCAAGTGGTAGCAGTGAGGCAGCAATACGACAAGCACAGGAATATGAACCTTATTCCCCATCAGCATTTATGGTGCTTCCACCTGCCACAATGAATAATGGGATTCAGTCATTTGTGAATCACTATGTAAATTTAAGTCATGCAACAGATATTCCGATTATCGTGCAACAGTCGCCCCATATCCCACAATATCATCACTGTGAATTACCAGCCGATGCACTCGCAGAAATCGCCAACCGTGCGCCGAATGTTAAATACTTCAAAATCGAAGGACCGGGTGCGCCACAGAAAATGGAACAACTTGCTCCATTACTCGATGATAGTCGGAAAATGTTTGGTGGCGGTGGTGGTATTACCGTGCTAACTGAACTCCAAAATGGTGCGGCAGGTCTTATCCCTGGGGTTGGCTTTAATGAAGTCTTCCTTGATGCTTGGCAAGCATGGTCTGAGGGTGATAAAGAAAAAGCAAAAACAGCCATCGAAAAAGCTAATGCACTTGTCAAAGCAGTATCTGGTCATGGTCACGAATATTCACTGTTTGTCCGCAAACATCTGATGAAACGCGCTGGATATATAAAGTCAGCATATGTACGTCAGCCAAGTGTTAACTTCCATGAGTATGATATGCCAGCAATATTTGATATAGTTGATAGACTTGATTTACGTATATCACAATCCTAATTGGGGGTAACATACATGGAACTCACAGGACATAATTTTATTGCAGGTAAGACATCAGCCGAAGGTAGCGAGACATTTACCAGCGTCAATCCACACACAAAAGCCAATGGCGATGTTCAATTCCATAATGCAACACAAAGTGAAATTGATAGTGCAGTACAATCAGCCGTCTCAGCATTTAAAGAAACACGCACCTACCCTGCTAGTAAGCTGGCAGACTTTTTGGATGAAGTCGCAAACCAGATTGAAGCATTAGGTGAAGTTCTCTTAGAAACCGCTGATGCAGAAACAGGACTTGGCTCGCCACGTTTGACAGGCGAGCGTGGACGTACTACAGGACAATTAAGAGCATTTGGAAACTTATTACGTGAAGGCTCTTATGTACGAGCAATTATTGATACAGCACCAAATATCCGTCAAATGCAATTTCCACTGGGTCCTGTTGCAGTATTTTCTGCCAGTAACTTCCCGTTTGCATTTGCAGTAGCAGGTGGTGATACAGCATCGGCATTTGCAGCAGGTTGTCCAGTTGTTGTTAAAGCGCATCCAGGGCATCCAGCCACATCAGAATTATTTGCTCACGCTTTGAGTGAAGCTGTCAAAACACAAGGCTTCCCTGCTGGCATGTTCTCGATGATTCAAGGAAACACAATCGAAGTCGGTCAATCGTTAGTCCAGCATGATGGTATTGAAGCTGTAGGGTTCACAGGCTCTTTGGGTGGTGGACGTGCAATTTATAATACAGCAGCACAACGCAAACGCCCCATTCCTGTATATGCCGAGATGGGCAGTATCAATCCTGTTGTCATTACACAAAATGCACTCAGTGCCAGAAGCGAAGACATCGCCCAAGGATTAGCAGATTCTGTCACAATGGGAACAGGGCAGTTTTGTACCAACCCAGGGCTAATTCTGATGGAGAATACCGCTGCTACTCAAGCATTTATTAAATCAGTAACTGCAAAGATGGAAGAAAAACCTGAAGGTGTTTTGCTCAATGGCGCGATTGAACAAGGATTAGCCAAAGCAGTCAACGCAACAACAGCTAAAAGTAATGTTGCTGTTTTAACAGGTGGTGAGGCAGTCGAGGATAGTGATTTCTTCTGTTACCGCAATACTGTAATGCAGACGAGTGCTGAAGCTGTGCGTGAAGATGATAGCCTTCAAATTGAGCATTTCGGTCCTGTAACCTTATTTGTCTTATGCGATGATATGGATGATTTAAAGCAGACCGTTGATGTGCTTGAAGGTAATTTAACCACCACCATTCATGCCGAAGATAATGAAGTCGAAGCCCTTGGTGATTTACTGCACCAATTGCGAGAAAAGGCTGGACGTGTCATTTGGAACGGTTTCCCTACAGGTGTCGCAGTGGTTTACTCGATGTTACATGGTGGTCCGTATCCTGCAACAACCGCCCCAAGTACAACATCTGTCGGTATGACGGCTATTTATCGTTTCATGCGTCCGATTGCATTCCAAGCTGTCCCTGATGTACTCTTACCTGATGCGCTCAAAGACAGCAATCCATTGGCTATTATGCGGATTATCGACAACAATCATA
>CAYGTY010000225.1:0-9623 GCA_964352825.1 uncultured Anaerolineaceae bacterium | reverse complement strand
ATACCAAAAGGTATTTAAGATGAGCGATTTCAAACAAATAAAAAAATCACCAGATCTTCCAACAACAAGCTCACAGCACTCAAGTCCGCAATCAACACAAGCAGATATATCTTCTGTGGTAGATGCTTCTTCGTATCAACGATTTTCACCTAATCAAATTATTCAGATGCAACGTACCATCGGCAATAAAGCCACACAGAAAATGATCGCTCAAAGAAAATCAGAATCCCTTATTCAACGTGAACCTGATGGTCTGATTGATTTAGGAGATGGTTTTCGTGGTGAAGTTGGGATTGAAGGTAAAATCAAAAAGGGAGCAGTGGTCACTAAAGCAGACTCCTCGACCTATACCTTACCAGAGGCGTCTAATATATTTGTTCATGATATTATGGATAAAAATCGTTATTTCGTCCAAATCCCTGGATATGTTATTGATAAATTAAAAAGCGCCAAAAAAGAAACAAGAAAAGAAGCGACTAAAGACCTTGAGAATAAGAGCGTGAGTACGACTGGTCAAGATTCTGCACCAGTTAAAGGCACCGTTCGTAAGAAAGATGTCAGTGAAACAAAAGGTCAGATGACACATAAGAAGGTGAGCCAACCGCTTTTCCCACATGACCCTATACCTGACGATATTGAGCAACGCCAATTAGGGAATTGCTATTTCTTATCTGCATTGGGATCCGTTGCGGCACAACATCCATCATATCTACGCGAAATGATGCAGGATGGTGACGACACAATTTCTGTTCGATTCTACCGTCCGAAAGACGCTCCACAAACAGGCTTTGATACGGAATATGTGACAGTTCGGAAGTCTGTTGTTAAAGGGGTTGCAATGGGACGTGGTAAAGGCTTGTATTCTGCGACACATGTTCCATGGCCCGCACTCGCAACCAAAGCCTATGCCGCATGGAGCGGTCACGCTAAAGCAGGACTACCGGGATTTGGTGGAACTTATGAAGCGACTGCAGGGGGCAAGTCAAATGCAGTATTTGAACATATACTTGGAGACAGCTCAGAAACTCAAGATGTAAAGAAAGGTCTAGGTTCGGGCTTTATTAACCTTGATGTTGGAGATAAAAGAGATTTTATCTTACCCGGACACCCGAAGCGTCCTAAAGTTGAACCGTGGAATAGTAGTTTGAAGGGGCGCATTAACTTTTTTGTGAATCCACCTGACTATAGCGGTTATCTTACAAAAGATGATGATCCAAAAGACAAAGTGAAAGCATTTTTGGTAGATAAAGTCACAGGTCCTGCGGGTATTGATGTTAAGGATATCGCGATTACTAAAATGGGGACGATGTTTAAGATCAGTGTCCCCCCCCTCGTGTTTATGAAATCCTCAATGCTTGGATTCCTCGAAAGCGATTTGCAAGCATGGCTAACTTTTGTGTCATCTAAAGAAGGGGCTGATAAAGTTTATGCAGCTACTCATGTGGGTAAAGCCGCAGGAGCGATGGATGAAGGTACATTCCGCAAATTATTACAAGCAGCAAAAGTCTCAAAAGGTGGGATTACCAAGTTCATTCAATATGTCAAGGACTATCTGATAGGGACTCCAGATAATATT
The DNA here is from genome assembly GCA_964352825.1 of uncultured Anaerolineaceae bacterium. GTDB lineage: Bacteria > Chloroflexota > Anaerolineae > Aggregatilineales > Phototrophicaceae > UBA6055. Next base: position 8,047 of record CAYGTY010000225.1, on the reverse strand, counting down.
TATTATAATCCATCCAATATCGCCTTATATACAAAAATCGAAGGACATCTTGCCAAAGGAGGGTTGGTCAATGCTTCTACCGATGATTTTGGAAAGGGCGGTGGTATATCGGGTGGTGAAGACACTGTAACAGTTCCCGGTATAGCTGGTGGTCATGCTTATACGGCTTTATCAGTTCGACTTGATGAAGAGTCTGGGCGACGCTTTATCAAACTCAGAAATCCGTGGGGTAGTACAGGTATGGCATATAGCCCCGATTTCTCGGAACGTAAAAAGATCGATGAAGGTACATTTGAACTTGAATTTTCTGATTTTGTTCGGTTCTACTCTGATGTTCAATATTCGTCAGCAAGTAGCCAAACACAGCTTGGGTTTAAGGTGGCAGACATCAAACATAAATAATAAGGGAGCATAACGACTCTAATGCCTAAATTAGATTTATCAACACTACCAATTTGGTTACAACCTGTTGAACTTGAACAATGGAAAACAGAAGACCTTACACTTGCTGAATTCGATATAAAATTACGCTTACATAGCGACTGGCAATTAAGTAAAGAAGTGACAGCAATTGACCCCAATATGGCTCATGAATTACATTATCGTGGGCAACAAGAGGCTGAGTGGTGTGTTATTCATTACCTTGCGAATGCGAACCCTGAACATAAAATAGAGGAATGGGTGGAAGCTCCTATCAATATGACAGGTTTTCCTATTATTGCGATGAATGCGAGTTTTGATAACCCAGCTTCTGTTATAGAGATGTCACATTGGGGAGCATTCCCTGTTTATCGGGAGCTGGCTGGCTGTGACGAGATGGTTGCATATGATGGCTTTATGCGCTTACCTGCTTCAATAGGTGGGGGCGCACATTTCTATATTCTTCTGCTACGTAAAGGCACACAAGCATGGAAGATTGAGCTTGCCTTCCCCTCTGGCTGTTTACCTGATTCAGATGAAGAAACACTGAACCGTAATGACCATGTGCGAGCAGGGGCAACTCTCGGTTATATTCGTATAAACTAGCCGAGTGACTAGGTGAAAAACTACCCATTCGGTGGATTACACAGCATTTTAATTAAACTATAGTTAAATTAGATCATAGTTGTTGTGTGTGTTGTGTATAACGTAATACCTTTAGCATGTATCTCCCTTTCATATTCCATGTGTGTTATACACGAATTACCTTCACACGGCAGATTCCCCAAATAAAAAGACCCCATATCATTAGGGGTCTTTGCATTTCTGGTGAGCTTGTGTTTACTCTAGCTCTGTCGCTTTATCCTCTTCGAGTGCTAGCTCAACAAAATATGTTGGTGTACTCAACAGGCGATGAATTGGGCATTTGGTAGAGATGTCGTATAGGCGTTCAATTTGTTTCTCATCTAAATCCCCATGAAAAGTTAATGACTTACGGACTTCATGGACAAATAAATCGTCACCCTCGTGCAAGTCATAGTCTACACCCTTGAAGCGTTCATAATCGACTTTTACATCAACACCTTGCAAATCCCAACCTTTACGGTCAGCGTACATTTTGCAGGTAATCGCCATACACGAACCTAACGCGCCCAGCATCATTTCCCCAGGGGTCGGTGCGGTATCTGTCCCACCATCTTCAATTGGCTCGTCAACGTGCCATTCATGAGTGCGAACACTAACCGTTGTTTTCATCCCATCACGAAGCGTAATATCAACAGGCATCTAAATTCTCCTATCTATAACATCAGTTTATACCTATTAGATGATGCGGTGTTTACTGGTCTTACAGTAATAGTTAATGAGAAGGGACAAACGCCACTATAAGCTAGATAACGTCTATCCCCTTTTGAGATTATTCGAGTGGTTTTAACTCACCAAGCAAGGTCGGGTAAAACTCAGAGATTGTCGGATGAATTGGCAACGCGTTTTTCATTGTTTGATATGATGCGCCTGTTGCCATATAGTAACTGACCACTTGTACGACATCATCACCATGATAACCAAGGACGGTTGCGCCGAGGAATTCTTCAGTATCAGCATCAACTAAAATCTTGAATAAACCAAAAGTCTCACCTTGTTCAATTGCACGTCCAATATCACGCATCGGCTTAACGGTCATCAAGACATTATGACCTGATTCACGGGCTTCTTTTTCCGACATACCGACGCGTCCCAACGGTGGGTCAATATACATTGCATATGCCATATTCCGTTGTGTGACATCACGTTCAATCCCATTGATTGTATCCATAACAATCTCATGATCATGATATGAGGTATGCGTAAATGCACCACGTCCATTCACATCACCAACAGCCCAGATACCCTCGACATTTGTCCGCAATTTTTCATCTGTCACGATATAGCCACGCCCATTGGTCTCGACACCGACGGATTCCAAGTTCAATTTAGGGGTATTGGGTCTGCGTCCGACAGCCACTAATAAATGCGAGCCTGTGACTTGTGCCGAGCCATTCGGTGTATCAAGCGTTACATGAATCACGCCATTGGGATCTTTTGATACCGCTGTTGCTTTGCTATCAGTATGGACGGTGATACCCTCTGCTTGCAAAATTTCTAAAATAGACTCGGCGACATCTTCATCTTCACGAACAACTAAGCGCGATCCTGCTTCAATGATCGTCACTTCTGCGCCAAAGCGACGGAATGCTTGCCCAAATTCCAAACCAATATAACCACCGCCCAGAACAATTAAATGCTCTGGCACTTTTTTGATATTCAACAATTCTTGATTGGTGAGAAAATCGACATCTTTAAGACCCTCAATTGGTGGCACAAATGCACTTGCACCTGTATTAATAAATACTTCGGGTGCAGAAATGACATCATCATTTACCTGTACCTGATGTAAGCCATCTTCTGTACCAATAAATTTACCGTAGCCATCATAGACGGTCATATTATCCATACCACGCATCCAACCATCCATGCCACTATGAGCATCACCACGACGGGCATTCATACGTTCCATCACGCGCTCAAAGTTGACTTCAATCGGTCCTGTACTGAAACCGTATTCATCACCTCGTCCTGCCATATAAATCGCTCTTGCGCTGGCAATCAGTGTTTTTGTCGGAATACAACCGTAGTTAACACACGACCCACCAATTTTTGCGCCTTCGACTAATGCTACAGTTTTCCCTTGTCCTGCAAATTGGGCGGCGATGAAGGGTGCTGATTGTCCTGCACCGATAAATATCGCATCATATTTCATGAATTTACTCCCTCATTTTTGAATAGTTCTAACACTATGACAGCACATAAGTTAGATATATTACTATAGTACCAGATTCTCCCCGTTACATTCGTAGCAATACGTCGATTTAACTTGTGAAAGTAAACAACGTGACTAATGGGAGTCTCACATGAAAATCTATCAATTTTCTAAACTAATATTGATTGTTTTACTCGCATTGTTGGCAATTATGCCAGCAACAGCACAAGAAGCCACTGAAGGCGAAGAACTCGATACCATCGAAATAACCTTTGCAGGCTACATTTCTTTTGATGACGACGGAAATATCTATATTGATGGTTACTTTCTTGCTCCAGCAGGCGCAATTTCACCATCACTATTATCAGAAGGTCAATTTGTTGAAGTCACAGGTTTTTTCCTCAATGACGACACCTTCAAATTAACTGGCATCGACACTCAAGTAGAAGAACCTCCTGTCTGTGATAGCACGGGCGCAACACCAGAAATTGAAGATGATTGTCTACCACCCGTAGAAGAACCTACTTGTGATAGCACAGGTGCAACTGAAGATACAACAGATGATTGTACACCACCTGTAGAAGAACCCGCTTGCGATAGCACAGGTGCAACTGAAGATACTGCCGATGATTGTGTTGTATGTGATGCAGACGGCTCAACTGAAGATACTGCCGATGATTGTGTAGAAGACCCGACCGATGGCGAAGAAACATGCACCCCGACTGGGCATCCTGTTGCGGCACGGATTGCAGATGCGTTTGATGTAAGCCCCTGTGAAGTTGAGGCAATGCACGATGCAGGTAATGGTTTTGGTAATATTGCAAAAGCCTATCTTCTAGCAGAAGCTGCCAACCAAGCCTTACTTGATGGTTTAGCAGAAGGCGAAGAAATTGATCCGCTCCTACTTACTGACCCACAAGCATTTATTGACTTACATAAATCAGGGACAGGTTGGGGACAGATTGTCAAAGCCAGTGGTGTACATCCATCCGACCTCGCACCCGGTAAATTGAAAAAGCGTGCCGCCAATGATGATGATACAGTAGATACCGATACTGGCGATGATGCTGATGAAACTGCATCACAAGCTGTACCTGCAACAACAAGTAACAATAATGGTAATAACGGCAATGGCAACGGGAACGGTAATGCCAACGCCAATGCCAATAACGGCAACAATGGTAACGGAAATGCCAATGCGAATAACGGTAATGGTAATAACGGCAATGGCAACGGAAAAGATAAAAACAAAGATAAAGATAAAGGCAAGAAAAAGAAATAGCCTTTAACTATCTATCAAGAATCGTAAAGTGCGTCGGCGAGTGTCGGCGCATTTTTTATTTATCGAATTGGGTTATTGTGATTGAAGATAGGTAAAGTCTATTCGAAGTTAACAAGTTTTCGCATTTGTTCCGTCCGTCGCGAGGTTGCATACACTTCATCCCCCACGATCACAGCATCAACCCCTGCATTCACAGCCATTTCTACTTCTTCAATGGTATAGAGGGTATTACTGAGCATTGTCCGACAATAGGATGGGATGTGTGGACGGAAAACATTATACATCTCTAGGGCTTTTTCAGGATTTTCACTTTCGGGGTCACCAATCGAAATAACATGTGGGCTTAATTCGTACATATATTCCAGATGAGCAATCGAGTTAATCTGTAAAATCGTGGTCATTTTATAACGCTGTGTCATGCTAATAACGCGCCGCAACTTGGGTTGAGACAAAATTGAAGCATAGCCCATTAATGCGGATGCACCCGATGCACGAGCAGCAATTACGCCATATTCATCAAATACATAATTATGAAAAATCAGTGGATATTTTTTGATACCTCTTGTAATCAAGAGCATATCATCAAGGTCATTGTTATAGATGGTATGGTCAGTAAAGAACGAGACCGCATCTGCACCTGCTCGTATATATCGTAAAGCAGCCATCACAGGGTCATAGGTTTCTTGCAGACGGATTTGCCCAATCACAGATACCTTGGTTCTATCTGTCATCGTATTCAGTATAGGTGGCGGGCGTTCTTGCATTGCGGCAAGTGCCATAATCGCATCCATTGGGGTAACATGTTTGCGCTCGACCAAATATTGTTTTCTTGTAGCGATTATAATATCGCGGTTAACTTGCAGACTTCCAGTTGCCATAAACCCATCATTTGAATATTGAAATATCCTTCTCTTATTGTATCTGTTTTTTGTAATTTGTGGGGAGGGAAATACAGCAATTTCCGTATTTGCTTATAATTGCCTGTTATATTGTGCAGACAATTCGGATGAAATGTTCATTTTTTGTCATATTATCTTTATCAATTCCATTTCTTAGATTGCGATTTCCCCATATAATTAAAGATATAAGTCTCGTGATTAAACTGTTTGCATCGAACTTACATAATATTACACTGTTAACACGCTAGGATTAACGGTACACTGTACACATAATGATTTAGAATATGTAAAGGAAAGTCTATATGTCAGATTCAGCAATTTTATCTGCCGAGGATGTCCGTGCAATTGCAGATTTAGCACGGTTGGAATTGGATGCTGAGGATGTAGAACGCTATCAAAAACAATTATCTGACATTTTAGGGTACTTCCAAAAATTAGAAGAGCTTGATACATCTCATATTGACCCAACATCGTCTGTCTTGCCATTAACCAATGTCATGCGCGAAGATAAGGCAACAACAGCTTTATCTATTGATGAAGTTGTGGCAAATGCACCCAGTAGCGATGGGGCGCAGTTCCGTGTACCATCCGTATTGGATAATTAGGTACTTAGAGTACAGACCGAAGCAAGCACTCATTAGAATAGATTCAGATTCAGGTTGTGTAGGATAGACTCATGGCTGACCATCAACACCGCATTGTATTAATTGAAGATGATTATGATGTCGCGGAAATGCTACTTTTATACTTTAAATCACAGGGCTATGATGTGCATCATGCTGATACAGGAGGTGGTGGTGTAGACCTTGCACGCCAAGTTTTGCCTCATGTGATTTTGCTCGATGTTATGCTCCCAGATATGGATGGGTATGACACCTGTATTGCATTACGAAATAAGTCACTTACACGCTATATCCCCATTTTATTTTTGACCCAACGTGATGAGCGTGCGGCAAAAGTGAAGGGTTTGGAGCTGGGTGCGGATGATTATGTAACAAAACCTTTTGATGTCGATGAATTGCGCTTGAGAGTACAGAATACAATTCGCCGAGCAACACGGGAAAACTTACATGAGGCACGGACAGGTTTACCAACAGGTCCACTGATTGATGCAGAGTTTGAAAGCCGTAAAGAACAATCTTACCATCAATTAACTTTCCGCATCGCAGATTATTACAGCTATGCCGATGTCTATGGATTTATGGCTGGGTATGATGTCCTATTCCATGCAGGAAAAGTGATACAGCGTGTATTAGTAACTATGGGAACACCTGATGATTTTGTCGGGATTCATGATGATGATTTCATTGTACTGATTCATGGGGCAAATGCTGATGATATTCAACAAGCCATACTGACTGCCTTTGATGATACGGTTACAGCATTTTATAACTTTGCAGATGTATCACGTGGTGGGTTATTGGTAAATCCTGAGACAGATGATGAACAGCTTGTTCCATTTATGACATTCCAGCATGTCCAAACCGAAGTCAATTAAGCACGACGAGTAATGAGCCAAACCAATAATTCAACTACAGGGGTTGATACAGAGTCGAGGTATCTTCGCTTGTTCTCGGGTATGAAAAACCTCTTTATGATTATCAAAAATGTTCTCCTGATTTTGATAGGCTCATATGGGCTAAGTGCCAGTCTTCACATTATTCTACGCTGGTGGATACCCGATGGTTCGACAATGATTAGCTTCTTTAATACATTCGCGCATTTATTGTGGATGCCTGCTCTGGTTCTTTTTCCGCTTATGCTCATCACACGGCAATGGCGAATTGCATTAACTCTAGCCTTACCCACAATTCTATTTATTAGCTATTATGGCTACCTATTCATCCCACGCCAGCCCCCAACAGTTTCACCCACTGCCAACATCATCACCTTACAAAGCCATAATCTTCTTGCCAATAATCGCACTCCCAATCGCTTTATAGATATTATCAATGATGTATCGGCTGATATTGTTGCATTACAAGAGGTATCCCTGAATTTTGAAAACCGCTTAGACATGCTAGATAGCTATCCTTATAAAGCCATTCATGGGATATCGGATAATGCGATACTCGGCACACGCGAAACAATGGGACAAGCGATTCTCAGCCGTTACCCAATTCTTGAAGACGGCTATTGGAACTATGACTTTTTATATAAGCCCTTGGGGCATCAGCGGGTTGTGATTGATATAGAGGGACAGCCGATTGTAATTTATAACATCCACCCAACCCACCCAGGGATGACAGGTTATGCTTTTTTTGCCACTGAATACCGTAGGCAAGAGTTTGAAGATTTGATGAAGCGCATCCAAGCTGAAACATTACCTGTGATTATGATGGGCGACTTTAACCTCAATGACCTCAACTACGAGTATCAACTGATTACCCAAAACCTCATTGATACATATCGTGAAGTGGGGCAAGGGATGGGCTTATCCTTCCCCGATTTTGGTGAAGCCAACCCTCTCGACTCGATGCAGATTCTTCCTGATGCTATGCCTAATAATCCGCCGATTCCTTTATTAATCCGCCTTGATTATGTCCTTCATAGTGAGGAATTTACGGGTGTGAGCGCGTATGTATATCATAGCTCGGGTGGCAGTGACCATCGTCCGCTAATTGTACAACTCGCATTAGAGACTATGGA
>CAYGTY010000224.1:0-9669 GCA_964352825.1 uncultured Anaerolineaceae bacterium | reverse complement strand
GTAGACGAAATCATCATGAGCATTCTAGAGCATGAGTGGGTATAGGCATCACAAAAATACCTTCAGACAGTTGAACACGATATAATTGAAGTCTATCGTTTACTACAATGGGGGTATCATGAAACCAAATATCGTTTTCCTTTTAACTGACCAATGGCGTTTGCAAGCATTCGGATACACAGGCAATACACAAGTCAAAACACCCAATATCGACAAATTAGCTGAAGAAAGCACCAACTTCACGCATGCCACTGCGGGGTGGTCGGTCTGCTGTCCGTGGCGTGCCAGTATGCTAACAGGACAATATCCACTCACACACGGCGTATTTGTCAATGATGTCGGGATAGGTAGTAACCCTGTCGGTATGGGAACGGCTTTTAAGCAAGCTGGGTATGATACGGCTTTTATCGGGAAGTGGCATGTCGATGGGCAAGGTCGCTCCAATTATATCCCATCAGAAAGACGACTCGGCTTTGATTATTTTAAAGCCCTCGAATGTACCCACGATTACAATAACTCGGCTTATTACGATAACAACGACACTACCAAACGGCTTTGGGAGGGATATGATGTCTTCGCACAAGCTGATGATGCTATGAACTATATCGAAAATCATAATAATGACAAACCCTTTATGCTCTTGCTATCTTGGGGGCCACCTCATAATCCCTATGACAACGCCCCACAGCAATACCGCGATATGTACCAAGCCGAGAATATCAAGTTGCGCCCCAATATCCCACCCGAAGAACAAGCCAACGCGCGCAAATGGCTCGCAGGGTATTATGCACACTGTACTGCGATTGACAAAAGCGTGGGCGACATCCTCAAAGCAATCGCCAACGCGGGTCTAGGTGAAGATACAATTGTCGTTTTTGCATCCGATCATGGCGATATGTTGGGGTCACAGGGACAGGAGAGAAAACAGCGTCCGTGGGATGAATCCATACGTGTGCCCTTTATAGTGCGTGTTCCGCATATCGACGGTAGCGAAACCAATGCGATGATAAATGCCCATGACATCTTGCCAACCCTATTAGGTTTATGTGATGCTGACATCCCTGATACAGTCGAAGGGCGAGACTTCTCACCTGTATTCCGTGGTGAACCCGACCCAGCGAATGGTGCCGCACTCTTGGCTTGCTTCCATCCATTTGGTGAATATTCTGTTGAAGGCGGCGGGCGCGAATATCGTGGTATCCGTACCCATCGGTATACCTATACCAAAACATTAGAGGGCGCATGGCAACTCTATGATAACGAAACCGACCCTTACCAACTCAGTAATCTTGTCAACAAACCAGAGTTTGCATCTATCCAAGATGAGCTTGAAGCACGACTTCAGCAACTGTTAGACGAACTCGATGATAAATTTGAGGATGGCATGGTCTATATCGAAAAATGGGGATACCCACTCGACGAAACAGGGACTGTTCCCTATACGTGGTAGAGATAAAAATCTGTAGGGCGAAATTCACCTCGCCCTCGAAATATAAACCGATTGGAGCTATTCCCATAGTACCGAAAATAAGGCGAAATCGCTGGTGGTAATACCAACAGGTAACGAAGCAACCGTATAAACGATATGGGCAATCGTTTCGGGTTGTACCAAAATCGTTTTATCAATACCAGGGGAAGCGTCATCACGCATCGGTGTATCAGCAGGACCGGGAGAAATCATCACCACGCGGATTTTATCAGGTTTGAGTTCTTCCGCCAAAGACCCAGTCAGCCCCTTCAATCCAACCTTTGCCGCCGTATAAGCACCAACAGTCGGCACGGACATCGTCGTAACAATAGAGCCGATATTGATGATACTCGCATTATCACTCAGTTTTAAGTTGGGCAACAAAGTACGCGAGAGAATATAAGGCGCACGTAAATTAGTATTCAAGATATGGTCAAGTTTTGCATTGGTGGTATCTTTCATATAATCAATCAACCAATCGCCCGCACAATTCACAAGCACATCGACCGATTTATCAGCTAGACTTTCACCAAAAGCTTCGATACCTGCATCATCTTTGACATCCAATACATAAATAGAAGCCGAGCCACCTACTGATGCAATCTCGTCGGCAACGGCTTGTAATTTCGATTCTGTGCGTCCCACCAAAATAGGATGGATACCCTCACTCGCAAATTTTAGAGCAATCGCACGCCCCATCCCTTGTCCGCCACCTGTAATAACGGCTGTTTTATCTGACATCATTGGTTTCCTTATCATTCAAATATATCTCTAGATAGTACCGCAAAATCAAAAAACGCCACACTTTTCGGTGACGTTCTCTAAATGATATTATGTCTATTTTCTTTAGGTGATTTCTAATGTGTATGATGCAAAAGCTGGACGTTGCGAATCAATCAAGCGGTCAGCAACTTCGCGCCCAAAAGTTTCATCATTATCGTTACGGTCACTGAGGGGTAGCCGTACTATGAAGTGACAGTTTCCATCTTCGATAATCTCTGGCGTGACATCAAAATAAATCTCTAATAAACGCTCTAACCCTGATGGTGTCCCACGGCGCAAAAATAACCAGCCCAGTTGCTCCATAATACGTCTTTGCTTTTCGACAGGCAAAGCAGGTAATACCAGTAAGTCAAACCAACTCGAAATCCACTGAATCCACTCAGGAGGCATCACCTCTGGTGACAAATACATGTCAAAGTTATCAATTGTCCAGAATAAAGGTGCCGCTGTGGATTCAAATATCAGCAGGAAGCGTCCCATGAATTCAAATTCATCAAAAACTTCTGGCAGATATTCCATCCAGTTACTTCTATCACGAGGAACGCCAGGCAAATAACCTGCAATATGGCGTTTCTGCTGACCATTCCTGTGTTGTGTTTGCAATGCCTGTGGCGGAATCAAGGGTAATATCTGTCGCTCAGGCTCAGATGCGGCAAATTCTTCAGGGTAATCTTCTAAAGTTGGTAACGATGGTCCGTGAGGAAGCTCTATATCAAGCTCATCTTCATAGATAAACTCAACCAACTCAAGAACAAAAGGACCAACCCGTATCACATCCCCAACATTCAATTCAGCAGGAATACGAGGCATCAACCGTGTATCATTCAGCCAAACACCATTACTACTATTGAGGTCTTCAACCAAATATTTATCATCTTCGCGCCAAGTCACACGCATATGTTGACGACTAATCTCACGATGATTCAAAGGAAGGGTATTATCCGCAGACCGTCCAATCCGCATCCCTTGACGACCGACAATAATCTCGTCGCGCTCTAAGCCAGGTCCTTGTAATTTAAACCGAAGTTTGGTTTCGCTCATAACTAATCTTCCAGCACAAGGTGTTGGTAGGAAACAAGAATACCATCCGATGGTACAGGTATCGAAGTGGTTTCGTTACCCCGCAAGAATTGACGGTTTTCGTAAGTCACGGGGAAGAGTTTAACCGAGCGAATAAAGTTGACACCAGAGACTTGTGATAATATCGCCATCACATCCCCCACAACCAAATCACGCCCGAATGACCATCCTTTGCCATCAACCCCACCAATCAGCGGATTGATAAAATCAAAGAGGCGATTCTCAACCTGTGTTTTGACCTTCTCAAATTCATAATGTTGCGCCACAGAGAAGCGGACTTCTGTCTCGACCCAGATATAAGTCGGTGCAGTCACACTCAACTGTGTAGACAATAAACGACGCTCATCAAGATATGCCTTAACCGTATCGTGGAGATCCGTCTGTAATTCCAAACTCTCAGGTGCAATAAACCCTGTCAATACAGGAATACTCGGTATCGCCAAAATACGATTCTCGCCACGATTAGTCAATGGCGGTTGCAAACAAAATACTCGTCCAATGCGCCCAGGGGCACTCTGTTGCGCCAGATATTCATAATCACGAGCCGTTACAGCACGCCGTAATGAGCGCAAATGTCCCGGAACTCTCATTTTTGCATTTTCAAGTAACTCAGCATCCAAACCACCTGATGCCGATTGCATATTAATAACACGGCTCACATATGGGATGCTTGTTTTCAGCACTTTAATCGACCGCGCAGCAACATTCCCTTCCAGACCACCACCGTGACGATACCCTGTCATAACCAGTAGCGACCCTTTCGGTGGTAATGCACCATATCGTTTGACCGTGCCATCAGGTTGTGGTAAAGCAGGACCTAAGCGCAACATACCTTTTTCGCTATCAATCGTATAGTGACGGTCAGTCCCTGTCGAAGTCGAGAAATCCCCAACTTCTTGCCAGCGTTGTTCACGACCATCAGGTGTCCGAATCATTAGATATTCTTCAGTTGTACGAGCAACTAAGGGTTGGTGGTCAAAGTAAAAAATCTGTCCCGGTGACCCATCAGAGCGACCCATGACAACTTCTTTTACACGCGTCACATTGGTTGTAGAGACTGTTCCCCCCCAGCTTTCCACGCTTAAACGTACCAAGCGTGGACTGACTTCATAACGACTTTCTGTTTCTGACAAATCCAAACGGCAACGTACCCAATACGCATTAATATCACTTCGGCTAGACCGTACCATCTCAGGAAGGTGAATACGAACCAGACCGTTCACGTTATAGCCTTTGGTATCATCCAAATCTACATGAACCCGTGTCCAGCGACGGTTAATATCCGAACTCAGCACTTCCCATACATACGGTGGGTTATTCGGGTCGATACCAGCACCCTCAGCACGGTCAACTTCAAAACTCATGCCGAGCAAATGATTACTCAAATCTTGATCAAAGCCAATATATATCGCGTCATTTGTTTTTGGTGGGTCGGAGGAGAAGATAGGGAACTGTTCATAACCAGATTGTACTGTTGATAAGGATTGCACAGCATATTCTGTACCATCCTCAGAGTCCAGTGATGTCACAACATATGATAAATGCGGGACTTGAATATCCAAATCGCGGTCAGTCGAGAAAATGATACCGTGCTGGTCTTCTGTTTGTACTGTAGAGACCTCAGTATCAGCAAGAATTGTAATTGCATTCTGCTGTGGCGCGCTTAACCAGAAGGTCACATCAGCGCGTGCAGGAACAGCCTCGGATAGCTTCATCCCAATCAGTTCCATGAACTTAATATAGTTCTTATCAGGCACACGATTCAAGCGATAGAGTGCCACATCCATCATAAACGCAAATAACTCAATCAGCGTCATGCCGGGGTCACTCAGGTTATGATCTGTCCATTCAGGTGTATATAATGCAATCCGAGCGCGTGCTTCTTCTACGAGGTCCGCAAACTCGCGATCATCTAATTTTGGAGCTTCTAATCCCATTTGCCTACCCTATCCTTCAGGATTTAAGTAATAAGGAAACACCAAACTACGAGGGTCTGGTCGATTCTTGTGTTTATATTTTATATTAATCAATAACTCGGCACGATCCATATCACCGACATCTACAACAAGTTCTTCTACACTAATACGGGGTTCCCACCGTCGAATTGCCTCTTCCACATAACGTTTAGCTGTAATCATCGTCTGCTTGTTTATCGGGTCGAAAATTAATTCATGAATCCGACACCCAAACTCGGGACGCAACACACGCTCCCCAGGAACGGTCATTACAATAAGATAAATAGATTGACGAACCGCCATATCCCCATCAGACATTGCAAGCTGATTCCTATCATCCAAATGCAATGGGAAGGCAATCCGTTTGCCTAAAATTTTAACAAGCGCATTATTAAACATGCTTCATCCAATCTTTTACCCTAATCTTAGTTAATTGCTACACTCAAGCCCTTGATTGTGGCAGATGTACCGCCATCAACTGTTGCGCCTGTACTCCCTTTCACTGTTGCAGCTTGGCTCGCTGTCAACTTCACATTTCCACCTTTGATTTCAGCAGTATTTGTCCCTGCATCCAAAGTCAAATTACCACCTGCTGTGAGGTTCATCGCCGCACCCGATGTAATGTCAACTGTGCCACCTGCATCAACCGTAATTGCATCATCAGTGGTGATTTCCAGCGTACCATTCTCACCATCGAGTTTAAAGATAACCTGACCACCTTTTGCATCAATCGTAATCAAATTCGTACTGGATTCTATCTTAATCAAATTCGTGCCCGTCTTATCCACCAGTGAAATAAGCTCAGCATCAGCCGTATCATCAAAGGTCAAGATATGTCCTGAACGGGTTTTAATCACACGTAAGTTCACCTTACCATCTGCGACTAACTCTGCATTGGTATGGGGCACAGCATCCGACCCATTCCAGACACGACCGACAACATAAGGACGACCTATATCACCATGTTCAAAGGCAACCAACACCTCATCATCAATTTCGGGGGTAAATGTCATACCACGAGATGGTCCTGCATCAGGTGTCGCAACACGCGCCCACCAGCTTTCTTCATCATCAGATAACCATGGGTACTTAACCCGTACACGATGCAAGTTTTCTTCATCGGCATTTTGTGTCACAATTGCTGGAACAACCCCATACACAGGTTGATTGGTTAGGATTTTCTCTTCCGAGTTACCCATCAAATCAGCCATTGTTTCAGGGCGCATCCCCTCAACTGTGAATTCAGTGCGATAACCATCAGGGCTATAAATATGACGTACCGTCGATAATTTATACTTGCCTTCAAACTGTGAATTGACCTTACTAATATCCACAACCATACCGGGGAGAAGTTCAGCATTGCCAATACAAATACCTTCCGCCTCAATATAATCTGCATTTAGCTCATCAAGTATCGCTTGAGCGAGTGCATCTGCTTGAGTTTGGTCAAGAGCCATATGTGTGACTTCATAATGCTTAGCGGTCTTAGATGTTGCAGTTTGATAAGCAGACCCACCTTTTTGCTCGCCACCAATAACTTGGAGATACGAAGCAGTGGAAGCCGTACCCACGACTGCTGCTTTTGTCGCAACATCCCATCCACGCACGGTTACCTCAGTTACTTGCTCCGAAATTGACATCCGTGGGAAAAATCCTAATAGACGGTCACCCCATCCCAGTGCTTTTTCTGACCCATTAGCGGTTGCCGCTTTTTTAAATTGCAGTTTTTTATCGGTATCAATATAAAATTTGTAGTTATTGCGTCGGGCAAGCTGACGTAAGAATGCCATATTGGTCTGATTATATTGCATCACATAATCATAAACCGTGGTGGTTGCCTCAACCGAGGCTGTTAATCCAGCTTCACCTGCCATCGTCGAGACAATATCGCTATCTTTAATGTTTTGGAATGTACGAATGTATGTCCCATGTGTCAACCGGTGGCTAAAGTCATAACCTCGTATAATCAACACGGTACGAAAACCTGTTTCATAAGAAGGCTCTATCGCCGTAACCTCTCCAACAAATACAACTGCTAAGGAATCTGTTTCATCATCCTTTGCTAACTGAATTTCGACTTCATCACCTAATGAGACTTTATTATTTCCAAGCAATTCTAAGTCGTCGTCCTCAAACCGCAAGGTAAACATACTCGGCACATTAAAGGACAGCGAAACCTCAATATCAAATATCTTTGCTATCGTATCGTCATCAAGTATCGTTCCACCGACTTTAACAATGAAATGCCTCAGCCGAGCTGCGGTTCTAGTCGTCGTCATAGCATCTATCCTCTACAGTATTAAGTTCGTCCCATTTGGGATGTTCAAAGGATTATCAATATTGTTTGCTTCAGCAATTTCACGCATAGCCGCACTTGTACCACTCGTCATATTAATGAGGTCAAGCCGTGTCCCTGCATTAAAGGTTGATGTCTTGGGCGCAGTCGTTTTCCATTCAGGTTGTGCTTGTGCAGCAGTCAAAATTTCATCATCATGCTGTTGCAAATCAACCGTAACTTCCGCCCGTAGTGGTGTACCTGTTTCCGAGAATAATGTCAACTTCTCAGATACTTTAGTGACCACACCAACAAAGTAAACTTCACCCCATTCAAATTCAACCTTAGGCGGTTTACCTTTTAAATCTTCTTCACGGGTATCTTCATCCACATAAATCATATGCCACAACAATTCAGTATAGTCACGCACATTTTTATGAGTCGCAGTCGGCGAAGTCTGTGAATCTAAGCTATCGAAATAGAGCGTCAAGCTGATTGTAATCGGCGCCCCTGATTTAAAGCTCACCTCACCCATGTTCTGCCCTGTAACCGTTGTAACATCATAACTCGCGGTCTTCGTAATTGTATATTCAAATGGGTTGAACATAAAACTAACGACATCATTTGTGATACAGTTGGTCAAGGTTGCGGGAACTAACCCACCTTTAGTTAATAAACTAGCCATAAGAGACTCCTTCTATATACATGGTTTAACCACGCCGTTCTTTTTCTTCACGTAGACGACGTTTAATCACACGGAACACATCACGGGCTAATTGGTCAAGATAGCTTTTATCATCTTGGGTTGCATCAGCTTCACCATCATCACCTTCCACACCAGCAGATGTCGCATCCTCACTTGTGCTGGTCGTGCCTGTCCCTATATCATTTTCGCCTTCACGCTGTATCATACGTGAAATACCATTTGCTAAATTGGCTTCGTTACTTGTCTGACTGGCGCTACCACTACTCACACCAGAAGACTCTGATACTTGACTTGCACGGTATAGTGCCTCACCAATATCCATCCGCGAACCTTGTGGCTCTGGCTGTTCTTCACGTTGGATAGGCGTATCATGACCTGATGGGCTAAAACTGCCTCCATCAGATTGCTGAATCATACCAGAGTCCATCATAGCACTATATAAATCTGCCATTTCAGGGTCTAAACCTTCACCATGTGGCGTACTCGGTATCCGTTGTATCGGTGTACCATTCACTGAACTCGGTTCGCGCCGTCTGACCGTGCCTTCTTGCGATAAAGCACTGAACAAATCCATTGATTGTTCATCAGCAGAATAAGCCGCTTCCCATTCAGCCCCAGGGGTACGTTGAACAGGTCTATCGGATGAGCTAATATCACTAGCAGGAGAATAATCGTTCACCTCTGCCCATGTCATATCACCATAGTCATCATAACTATCTGCATCAATACTATCTTGTGCCTCGCGCTGAATTGGCTCAGACGATGTTGAACTCGGTTCACGCCGTTTGACCGCACCTTCTTGCGATAATGCACTAAATAAATCCATCGGTTGTTCATCAAAAGATTCACTATCATCAAAATCAGCCTGTGGACTCCGTTGAATCGGTGCAGAATCAGGTGATGAAGCAACATCAGGTGTACTATCAATCTCTGAAAAATCATAAATTTCAGGGGTTGGGTCGAAGTCATCTGGTAAGTAATCAAAGTCGTCTTGATACTCACGTTGGACAGGTCTACTGCTGTCTCCTTGACTCACTGAGGGTGTATCAGATTGACTGCGCTCAGCAATGTAATCTCCTAAGATATTCATCGCCGTCATGCCATCGGTATCTTGTACACCATCGAAATCATCATCAAAGCTTGGCAGTTCCTCACGCTGTATTGGCGCATCAGCTGTACTGGCATCAGTCGCAGGTGAATAATCATTCACTTCTGACCAAGTTGCATCACCATAATCATCGTAGCTATCAACAGGTTCATCAGACTCTTGACGCTGGATCGAACGGCGTTGGACTGGCATATCAGCAGAACCAACCGATAGCTCTCCACTAAAATCACCTAATCCATCATCATCGCTGTAATCACCATATTCATCAAATTGTGGCTCAGCATATTCTTGACG
>CAYGTY010000223.1:0-9841 GCA_964352825.1 uncultured Anaerolineaceae bacterium | reverse complement strand
GCACCTTTTTAGCTACCATTATCCTCCATTAACGTTTCATATGCGATTACCCTAGTGCGTAACGTGAGTTATAAGCACATTCCTTATAATGATGATATACTTTTATTATTAATAATTTATATACTAAAATTTAACCATGATACTAACAATTCCATTTCCAATTATCTATCGTCCTGTAGGTTATGATATCGCATCTTGGACATTACTTTTGCGTCCTCAAAAATACAATCGTGTACCTAAGTGGTTGGGACGTGCGATACAAGCAATGTTTTATTGTGAGCTCAATCGCATCCATCCTGAAATTGCAACTTATATTCATGATACATCTCAGTTAAAGCCTTTTACACTTAGTAATTTGATGGGAGCAAAGATTAGCAAAGACATGTTATCTTTATCACCTGATCGTGTCATTAAATTTCGAATAACCTCTTTACATCCTCATATGTCAGCAGTTATCCAAAATGGTATTTTGCCGACATTGAAAAAATATGGCTTGTCCTTACACTGTCAGCCAATGCGCCTTATTGGGTTCAATCGTAGTGATGGTTGGACTGGACAATCAAATTTTGAAACCTTGCTAAAATCAGCAAAGCCTGTCGAGACACTACTACTCGAGTTCATATCTCCTACCTCGTTCAAACGCACAGGTGGGATATATGTTGCAAAACCCATGCCGGATCTTGTATTCAAGAGCCTCCTCACAAAATGGAGTAGTGTGTCACCAGTCATATTACCCACAGCACTAAAAGATACGATTGAACAAAATATTCAACTTGGGTCACATCAAATAATCCCGCATAAAATCTATTTTGCACGTGGGCGAAAAGGAGTCGTCCCCTGCTTCACTGGTCAAGTGACGTATCACATTAACGAACCAGACCGATACCTTAGACGTTGGTTACATGCCCTTGCCCAATTTGCATCTTATAGTGGGGTTGGGGTTCAGACAACCGTTGGGCTGGGTCAAACACGTTTAATCAACAATTCAAATTAATGATTTACACAGAAGGAGTTTTTAATGTCTCATGTATTTATTTCATATGCCCGAAAAAAAGATAATACAAAAGCTTTTGTAGATATACTAACTAATCATATTGAAAACGCTGGCATCGAGGCATGGTATGATAAAAAAATAGACGCAGGGCAAAATTGGGATGATGAAATCGATAAGAATATCGAAAATTGTTTTGCCCTTATATTGGTACTTACTCCTGAATCTCGTGAGTCTGAGTATGTCACTTACGAATGGTCATATGCTTTAGGCATGGGAATCCCTATCATTCCTATCATGAAAGATGTGACAGACTTACATCCTAAGTTAAAACGAATTCAATATATGGATTTTACTGCGACCTACAAAGAACCATGGGGGGATTTAACTGATCGGTTGATTGCAATAAGAGATAGCGCCCCACTTTATATTCCTAATCATCCAAATGCAAATGATATTAAAGATATTTTAGGCAAGAAAAAACTTCAATATAAACTCTATGATCATTATAGTGAAGTCAAAAAAGGGATTGTTGTTGTTGTCATTTCAAATAAAGAAGAAGAAGAAAATTTTATGAAAGATCTTGAAAACTTATCCCAGAATCAAGATTTGACTATTATTGTCTATAGTTGTAGTGAAGACGGGTTAACAAATTATCAAACGATACGTAAAGCTGTTGCAGATGTCCGAACAGATTATGAAAAAGTAATTGATAGCATAACAGATATACTCAAAAATATAAACAAATAAAGGAATCACGATGCCATACTTATTTGTTGCACAAGTAGACAGGATTCAGACTTTTATTGCATCATCCGCTAAGTTACGCCAGTTGGTCGGGGCGAGTGCGATGCTCAAGACCTTTAGTGATAATGTGCGTAAGGATTCCAAATCATTTTTAGGAGTATATATCCCACCCGAAAATATCTATTCCAGTGCAGGGGGGAGCTTTCGGATTCGTTGTGAGACGATAGAAGAATATAAAGCTCTACGCGATGCACTCTGTTATAAGTTTGACCAAGAAATCGGCGGTCATATGACCATTGTTGATGCGATTGAATATGAGAGTGAGGATGGTCTTATTCAAAGAGGTAATGATGCCCTCTTTGAAGCCCAGTCAGAGGGCGATGATCCAACAGCTCTATGGCATCTCCCACATCATGCTCTCTGCCAGTCGTCAGGTAGCGAGTTAGCTTATCAGTATACTTCTGAATATGCTGGCACAACCGAAGCTGGCGAAACTCCAGAGAAAAAGTATCTCGGTCGGATTACGCTCGAAAAAGGTAAGATGCGTCACGAAAATAATATTGTTCTCCAAGAGATGTTACAGACAGCCCAGAGACTAGAGGGACAATCTTCACTGAGGTTACATGACACGCCAACTGATGCCGAAGTTTATGCAAAAGGTGAAGGTCGCCAGTATGTTGCTTACCTGCAAGCAGATGGTAACAACATGGGTAGTTTGTTTAATAGCTGTACACCTCAGCAATTAAAAGTTGTGTCAGAAAGGCTGGAAGTTATCACGCGAGAAGCACTTGCAAAAGCCATCGAAGGGTTAATTGGTGTTTGGGTTGACCCGACAAACTTGCCCATTCTACCCTTGATTATGGGCGGGGATGATGTATTCGCAGTGATGCCAGCCAAATGGGCATTTGATGTTGCACGCAGATTCTGTGATTTTTTTGAAAAAGACATGCAAGATTTCCTTGCCAAAGAAGGCATATCTTTTCCTGTGACAGTAGGTGCATCAGTCATCATCTGCAAGTCAAGCTATCCGTATAAAGTCGCGCATAACTTTGGGCATCATTTGCTTGAAAAGGTTAAAGATGTAGGTAAACAGGAAGATATTCCCATCACGACAGTCGGTATTGATATGATTTCAGGAAGTGATGTACGTACATCTGCTAGCACAGTTGCATATCCACTAGAGATTGCAAAGCTATTGCTAGATCATCGGCGCAATCTTAATCATTTACCTTCTCGTGTTCGTGAGGGGTTTGTCCAAGACATTGAACTGAGGCGTGGTGTTGACAAACGTATGAAGCGCTATGAGGAATTAAGTAATCCTGAGCAACATAGCACACTCAAAAAAGCATTTGAAGATGTAGGAGATGTAGGAATATATCAGCTATTTACCTTATGGGATTTCCTTTTAAATACTGATCATAGTCCAGCCGATTATATGAAAGGAATTGACCATGTCAGTAGAACTAAGGTTTGAGGTTAAGCTCGAAAGTGACTGGCATATCAATGCAGGCTTTGGAGACGGTGCAAGTGTTGATGCCGTTATTGAACGAGATAGTGATGGTATTCCTATTATCAGTGGGAGTACACTGAAAGGCTTATTTCGTGATGCCTTATATGATTTATACAAAATCATCTCTCATAATGGCACTGCAAGCCACTTCAATGTTCCCCAAGATAATCCCTGTGATATTTTAGGGAGTGCCCAAGCAGAGAGCCGTTGGGTTGTCGAACATGCTCGCCCAAAACAATATGCTCAAGTACAAGCAGGTCATGCAACAGTCGGGCAAGATATGTCGATGATTGCAACAGGGGTACGAGTAGACCCACAAACACGTCGGGCGGAAGACAATAAGTTTTTTACAAAAGAACTGGGACAAGCAGATACCTTTGTTTTTACACTTCACTGTTTATCTGAAGATGCAGGTGAACAACAAGGCGATGCAAGGTGGTTAGTTGCAGCCGCAAGTTATATTCGTCGTCTAGGTAGTCGTCGCCGTCGTGGAACAGGTCGCTGTCGAATTACACTTGTCAATGATCATCAGCAAATATTAAACAATTTTGGTGCAAGTGTCTGTAATATTGGAAGTCAATCAACAATCGATTTGCCTGCAATTAAACGCCCAGCGTTCACAACTCCGCAAGCTGTCACCACCCAACGTTTTAGAATATGGATTCACTCCCAACGCCCCATCGTTGTGTCAAGCCGTGCTGAAGCAGGTAATAATTATGAGGGACGAGATATTATCCCAGGGCGGACATTACGGGGTGCATTGGCTTGGCAGGTCTCAAAATCTGACAGGGCAACAGGACTGTTTCGGAATTATTTTGTGAATGGTGGTGCATATTTCAGTAATCTCTATCCCGTCACGCAAGGTGGTCATGTGATTACCGCTTCACCTATGGGACTACAAAAATATCCAGATGGCTCACCTCTCTCTGCTATTGTGAGTGATAAGCGTATAAAAAGTAAAAAATATGATAAACACCATATTTTAGCCAATGGCTATCCACCTCTTGACCCTAATCAAAGAAGCCGTTTAAGTAAACAAACTCATATGCACGTTAAAATCAACCCTGATACCAAACGTGCTAATGATGGGGATTTATACAGCTACCAAGCACCGCCGTCGGGTGTTCAATATGTGGGCGAGATTGTCCTACAAAGTGGGGATTGGTCGGAGTTCGCCAACTTAATTCGGAAGAACATCAACCAAGTTTTTACACTCCGTATGGGGAAGGCACGCAATAAGAGCTACGGTAAGTGTCATGTGTGGATTGAACCGATTACCGATATATCTACACCACCTGTTTGGATGCCTATTCCACTAGAAACTCGCTTACAATCTGATATTACGCAAAGAGAGGGTCTCATCACCCTAACACTTGCGAGTGATGCTGTTATTCAAGATACGTGGGGTCGTTTTATTGGAAAATTCGATAATGCGTGGTTACAGGCACATTTACCTCATGTTCTAAGTGTTGCTGATGATAAATTAGCCTTTGCCCGTTCCCAAGTTTTACACGGCTTTAATATGCAATCAGGTCTGCCCCAATGGCGTGATGTTATTATGCTCAGTGGCTCAAGTGTTGCCTTCAATGTCGAGGGTGATATCGACATTGAAGAATTGAAAAAGATAGAAGTGAATGGGATTGGCTTACGGCGGAGCGAGGGTTTTGGTCGGATTGTGTTCAACCACCCTGCTCATAGTGGTATTACCGAGGGTTTCCAAACAAATGCTATCCCTATTTCGTTGGCGACCCAAGAGCAATCTAAAAAGCTCTCTGCACAATTAAGAGACGAGTGGATCGCCCAGTTGGCAAAGAGTACCCTTCAAATTGATGAACGCTATCGGTCACCTCTAGCCCGAAAATTGGTTGAATCAGGACGAGACTTTTCTTCTGCACACGCTATATTGAATGTATTTGTGGAAGAGCAGAAACCCGAACATGGTCTCAACAGTAGTAAATCCAGCGACCTTGATTTGAACATCATCAATACTTTACTAGAGGTTCTAAATAATGATTATGACCCATCCTTCTGGCATAAGGGCTTGGTCTTATTAGCAGAGCATTTGCTGAACGGAGGGGATTAAGATGAAGATTAAACAATATCGACTACACTGCAAAACAGCAACAGCCCTTCACATCGGGACACAACAGAATCCTAATGATGCAGTCGACAGCTTATTTCGACGAACAGCTAATGGGAAAATTGTTATTCCGGGGACTGGGATTGCAGGAGCGATTCGCAGTCATCTGACTCGGATTATTCCAGCCATGAGTGGGCTTGGTGATGACCAAATTATCTGTGAAGAACTGAGTAATCCAACTGCTAATCTGAAATATTCTGAAAATATTCTCTATCATTTGATGGGAGACAGTCAACCTGACCGTACCAATGAGACACGCGCTTCTCGTTTAATTATTAATGAGGGCGTTGTGAACACACAAATCACCCAAGTTCGTGACGGGGTTGGGATTGACCGCACAACAGGGACTGCCTCACGCCAAGCACAATCAAAGTTTGACATCGAAACATTGCCTATCAATAGTGCAGTAACCATCATCCTTGAACTAGAAGATTATGAAGAGATCGATGAATATTTAGTTAATTTGGCTATTTCAGAATGGAACTCTGGACGGATTCGATTTGGTGGAGATAGCAGCCGTGGCTTGGGTAAACTCGCGATTGAGTCTTTAGATATACGCGAATATGACCTATTCAAACCCCAAGACCTTATGGATTATCTTGAAAACGATGATACAAATGGGTGGCAAAACGGGGTTTCTATTCCAGTTGCAAAGCGAGATTCAGCTTACTTTGGTACGTATCGAAGAATAGATCATGCTGTCCAACATTGGGTGAACATTACGTTTGAGCTTGTCGGACAGGGCTTTTTTCTCACCAATGATGCAACTCATGCAACGGCTCGTGACCTCAGCCATTATTCGATTGCCTCTCCCTCATGTAATGGGGGGATACCCTTCATCCCAGGTTCAGGCTTGCGCGGTGCAATTCGGTCTCAAGCTGAACGTATCGCACGTACAATTACGAATAACCGTGTCAATAATGGGCAAGATTTTTTGAAAAGAGTTCCTGCTTCTGACCCATTTGTGATGGAGTGGACACAGTATCAAGAGGGAATTGAATCGACAGCATCTCGTATTCATCGTCACATTAAAGATAATAAGGATAAAATGAATCCACCGCTTACATGGTTTGACCTGAGCGAACAACTCTTTGGAACGACTTTTCATGGTAGTCGCTTGCGGGTCGCTGACGCACTATTTAGTGGAGCTCAACCTGTATGGAAGAAACTTGATTTTGTCGCAATTGACCGCTTTACGGGTGGGGCGGCAGATAAAATGAAGTTTGATGCTTATGCTCTATGGAAACCACGTTTTACCTGCGAATTATATCTCGAATCCCCTGAGGATTGGGAATTAGGTTGGTTGTTACAAGTCATTCAAGATATGCAAGACGGCTTAGTGACCATTGGATTTGGTGCAGCAAAAGGCTTTGGTGAAGTTCGCTTAGATAACCTCAATATTCAGCTAGGCTATACTCATTCAGAGGCATTTGGTGTCGATTTAGATATTCAATCTGATGCCTTCTTCTCCACGACTACAGTCTCATTTGATGATGCGTTTGCTCATTGGCGTGATAGCTGGCTGACAGAAGTCAAAACATACAATGTCCCCGAACATTTACCGCATGACTTATTCCCCGACCCTTATTGGGGAAGCAGACAACGAGACTATCCACTGTCTGATTTATATGACAAAACAGGAGGTGCATAATGGACATCGTCATGACGGGTGGTCAAACAGAAACACTCGATATACTTTCCTATTTTGACCTCAATCACATGGATTATATGATTATTCAATATCAGAATAATACGGTTAACTTCGGATATACTGGTCAGTTAATCACACAAATTGACAATGCTATCTCACGCTTACATATCTTTGGTGAAGGGGGAGACCTCACTGTTCGCCGTGATGAAAATATCTTCTATTGGCGGTTTGTCGGTCATGAAACGCTCTTGGAAAATCTCATCGGTCGTCTTTACCCAGACGAAAACATGCCCTTATCAATTGATGGCGAAACTAAAGCCTTGCTCTGGGGACGGTATCAAGGAGAAGGTGCATGGCAAGAGGATATTGTGGGGAAAGCAACCTTAGGCTATCCAACAGATGATGTAAAGGAAGCAGAACATACCATGATATTTGCTCATATCGTCAAAGATAAGCACAATCAGAGCGTGGCTTATTGGACATATCGACTCGGTTTACCTGAATATGATAGTCAGGAGAATGAATAATGCCACGCTTTTTAAATCCTTATAATTTTGTCCGTCCATTGCGCCGACCCAACTCACCGCAAACACGGAATCAGCAACTGATGTGGCACTGCCCACCACCACCCCATGACCGCTTTACTGGCTTACGAGGGACTATCCATTGCACCATGACTGCACAAAGTCCTGTTTTTGTGAGTGACAGCGAGTGCTTGCATGAAGACTCCCAAACTGGACACCGCACCTACGGATTCTTCAATGTAGAAGGGCAAGATATGATTCCTGCATCGGGCTTGCGGGGTGCTGTTCGGAGTGTATTTGAAGCGGTCACCAACTCGCGCTGGGGAGTTTTCTCTGACCAAACCATGAGTTATCGGGAAGAAGCTGGCAATGCAAATCGGCTTATCCCTGGTTTCCTTATGTATCATGACGAACTTGATAGCTGGTATGTACAATTGCTGTTAGGTGAAGGAGGAAAACAGAATTTTGCTGCCAAAGTACCTTTGCATATTTTACAAGAATCAGGGTATAAACATGGGGCAGTTTGTATCGCTGTTATGCAACGTGGTAAATCAGGAGTGAAGGTTGAGGCTTTATTTGCTTCCAAAAAGTTAATCCCTTCTAAATATAAACAGGAGCGTTACTTTACCTCAACAGGAGTTCTCTGCGTTACAGGAGAGAATATTGACAATAAAAAACATGAACGGTTCTTCTTTGATAAGCGAAAAACAAAGGACTGGGAGGAACCAATACAACTCTCTCCCGATATAATTCAACAATATAATAAACTTATTTGTTTGAGTCGAGAATACCATGCTGATGCTATTGCAGAAGTCAATGCTGACTACGAACACAATAAAAAATTTGCTCTCAGTCAATACCATTTATCTGATGAACAAACATCTCGAATTTCATCTAACAATCCTATACTAGAATATGGTAAATTCCCTGTTTATGTCTCCTTAGATAAGGGGGAAGTTCAATACATCGCGCCTGTCTCAATACCGCGTGTCCTAGAAAAACGCTCATTCCATGACATCCTCCGTGCTGAGGGTTTCGAGCATTTACTTCCTGCTAAGGATTATGAACAGTTGAGCCCTGCCGACCGTGTTTTCGGGTGGGTCGCTATTGAAGATGAAACTGATGAAACCAAACGTGACTTGAGCAAACCCGTTGCCTATAAAGGACGGGTTCGTTTTACATCGGCAATGGTGACGAATCAAGTCAATTTCCCAGAAGACCAAGTATCCCTGACAATTTTATCCTCGCCTAAACCCACCACAACACGCTTTTATGTTGAACCGCGTGAGGGGGTTCCGCGTAATGTTAATCATAGAAACCGCCAAGCAGAACGGTCTCAAAAATATACGGATCGCAATTTGCGCTTTGGTAAAGCTGGCAACATGTTACGAGGGCGCAAAGTCTATCGTCATCACCTCAATTTCAACCTAGCAGAAGCTCGACAAAGAGGTGAAAACAACAAACAGAATCGAACCATTCAAGGGATTCATGATGCAGGGACAACTTATACGTTTGCGATTCACTTTGAAAATCTGCAAGCAGTTGAACTGGGGGCGTTATTATGGACACTCTTATTAAACGACGGGGATTGGCAAGGCTATCATCGTCTGGGTTATGCTAAACCATTAGGCTTTGGTAGCGTTGCCATTAATGTTGACAATATTTATTTGCATCAAGCCAATCGCTATGACCCTGAACTCGCGGATGTGGACATCGATTATGCTGATTGTGTCGGACAATTTATAGACGCGATGCAAGGTTTATATGGAGCTACCTTCTATCAACTTCCAAATGTACAAGACTTAATGGCATTACTCGCAGACCCCACGCTTGATGCGATTTATTATCCTAGAAGTGGTGAACGGCGCTCAAGTAAAGGGGAGGAGAACTTCCGCTGGTTTGGAGATAATAAACGGGTTAATAAGCGACCTGAGCTGGGTGGTCCACAGCTTATCTTACCTTATGCCATTGACGACACTGAAGGACTTCCCCATATGAGATGGAATAAACCACGAGTGGATGTCGATTGGTAAAATCGGATTGAACTGAAAATGATAAACAACGGCTTCCAACTTCGGGAGTCGTTTTTTGTTACCCCAAACGATTCGACCTTCACTGCTACTGGATTCGACAAGTCATTCTTAACTCGCCCCTAGTACCCCGTAGGGTGTAAGCAGTCACGCGACCAATGCTGTCTCTCGCTTCGGTAACGTTCGCACAAGAGTTTCAGTACCCCGTAGGGTGTAAGCAGTCACGCGACTTTCACAATGGCCCCGTC
>CAYGTY010000222.1:1744-9984 GCA_964352825.1 uncultured Anaerolineaceae bacterium | reverse complement strand
AACAAGCTAAACTAATCAGATTATTGACTTTGAATAGGTGGCAATTATGGACTTCCCAATAGGTGAGGTGGCGGCATTACTTGCGGCATTGAGCTTCAGCATAACCACAGTCTTTTACACATTAGCAGGGCGCAAAGTCAATGTCATTATTTCGCTGGCGACTAGCTTGCCGATTTCTTGGATAGCCATTGTTATCCTTCATCGTGTCTCATTAGGTGAATTTTTCCCACTAGGTGTATCACTTGACCGTGTTTTCTACCTAAGTACCTCGGGTATTCTCGCATTTTTTGTATCATCATATTTTATATTGAATGCCTTCCAAGATATTGGACCTCGCCTAACCAGTTTGATTTCCTCATTTGCCCCTGTTCTCGGTGCAATCCTTGCATGGATATTCTTAGGGCAGACCTTACCTGCGAATGCCACGATAGGGATTATCTTAGTGATGGCAGGGATTATTTGGGTCGTGGCTGAACGTAGTGCTGGAAAATCAAAAAATGTATCGAAAAATCTGCGGCGTGGTG
Source organism: uncultured Anaerolineaceae bacterium (assembly GCA_964352825.1). GTDB lineage: Bacteria > Chloroflexota > Anaerolineae > Aggregatilineales > Phototrophicaceae > UBA6055. Next base: position 9,460 of record CAYGTY010000222.1, on the reverse strand, counting down.
TGATTTATGCTTGCCTCGGTACATTAGCCCAAGCAACTGCTTTTATCTTCTCATCACAAGGTGTTTCGGATGGCTTCCCACCCTTTAGTGCCACCCTCATCCGAACAAGCGCAGGTGTAATTGTCTTATGGATTGTTGTTGCGTTACAAGGCAATATCCGTATGACCTTGACGATTTTTAATGATGATCTGAAAACCTTTTTGCAGATTGTGGGTGCGGCTATCTTCGGCGCAGTTGTAGCGGGGTCACTTCTTTTATTATCTTTCCAATTTGTGTCGGTTGGTGTATCAACCACTCTGTCACACACGACCGCTATCATGTTAATTCCCATTAGCTATGTGCTATTCAAAGAGAAAATTACCTTTCGTGCTGTCGTCGGAACACTGGTTGCGATTGTTGGAATCGGGATTCTATTTATCTAATCTCTTATTCATGACTTTTGTCCTTGCCAATTTGCGTCTATACTATGAAATCGAATGAGATTTTGATTGTAGTACGGATGTTTTCAAGGATGCTGTCACATGCACACAATGCGTAATGTTCTATTTTTAATGGTTTTGATACTTATTCCTCTTATACCTGTTAATGCCCAAACCCAAGAGCTACCACCAGCGGATTGGTATGCAGTGGTTTGGTCACGGGGTGAAGACACTTTACATTGGGTTAGCCCAAATGGTGAACCTGCCTCGATTAGTCGCCCTCAATTGCCAAGTGAAGCTGTAAATGCCAACCCTCAGATGCGCTTTTCTCGTGATGGACGATATATGTTGCTAGTTGCTGAGTTAAACAATGGGTTAAACGGCATCGGGATTTATGATATTCAAGCAGGGCAATTTACCCAAACACACCAAGCCCAAACTAACGAAATCATTTATCTTGGACGCGACTACACCTCAAATTTATCTGCAACTCAAATGGCGGTTGGTTTTGCGTCCTCTGATTTTGAAGATAATACATGGCGCATCATTGTTTTTGATCTCGCATCAGGGGCGGCTGTGAATGTGCTGAGTAGAGAGTCCTCATCTTGGGAAATGGACATTCCTCCGAGTATCCCTGTGGTCACTTATTTTGATGTCGATGAAAGTATCGGGCAAGAAGTCATTCACTTCGAGATGATACCTAAATTACAAACCCCAACTGAAATTGTCCCAGCTTTTAAATGGTATCCCGCCTTATCTGCGCCTGCTGATATGGGCTTAAGTTCATATATCTTTTTGGATGCTGATATTAACTACCTGACAGGTGAAATTGTACGTGCCTATGCCGATGCCAACTTCCCATCTTTGCCTGCCCCCGAATCAGGGCTGAACTATAACGCGATTGGTCGGGCTGTCCCAACATTAGAAGATATTCCACCAACGAGCATTTGGGTTGATACACAACGCTATCTCTATAATCCAATTTGGGCAAATAGTACCGAATGGGTTACCTTCTTCTCAGAATCAACTGAAGAGGGGGTTATTGCAGGTTGGCAAGTTGTTCCGCGTGATGGTCTATTGAATGAAAAAATCCTCACACCATTACCTGCTAATGTTCGCGAAGTCTTTGGCACACCTGATGGCTTGCTAACCATTGATATCGAAAACCGTGTTTCCCACATTACGGATTTATCTCTTGTTGAAGGAACATTACTCTTCCAAGCAACCGACTCTCAACTGGCGCAAATTGTCTTTGTTGTAAAAGATGCAGGGTCATTTCTCTTGAATAGTGTCGGTGAACCATCATCATTATCACCTGTACTGCCTACTCCCGTCTTACAAGCAACTGTTTCCGCAGACGCGATGATAGATTCGGAAGTTTTCTGTGAAGGCACACTTGCTAGTATTTTAAGTATCGGTAGCACAGCACAAGTTGCCAATACAGACGGTATTCCATTGCGGATGCGTGAAGTCCCCGGTGGGGCAGTTGTGACCGAAATTACTGAAGGAACAACGTTTACCGTCTTAGACGGACCTCAATGCTTCAATGGCTTTACATGGTGGCAGATTCAAATTGAAAATGGTGATGCAGGGTGGTCTGCCGAGGGAGATAGCGAAGATTATTGGGTCACTGTTATTCAATCCGCTCCTGAACCCACTGTGCTAGTACCTACTGAAATTCCTACAGAATCTACTGATACCACGGTTGTTGCGACAGCGACACCACTCTCTGGTAGCGATACAACAAGCGATGAGACAGTAGCCGAAGCACCTGCAACCGAAGAAATACCACAAACAGGCGACGGTAATTGTGGTGCATCACCTGAATCCCGAGTCACAGTCGGTATTAACGTCATCGTCCAAGCCGCTGGTGGTTCATTAGCATTCCGTGCGAACCCACTCGATAGCGCACCTGTTGCACAACTTCCTGACCAGACAATCTTGCCCATCGTTGGTGGACCAGCTTGCCGTACAGGGTATCGCCAATGGCAAGTTCGTGCAACGATTGATGGCGTGTTACGGGATGGATGGGTGAGTGAAGGAACTGTAACCCGTTATTTTCTTGAGCCTTCTGAATAACAAATTGTTATATCATAGAAGGATAGTATTTTATCGGACTTGATGTGGGGAAGTACGGGTTATCATGTATACATTAGCATTAGACCATCTGGTTGTTACTGTCAAAGATATTGAACAGGCAATGAAGGACTATCAAGACTTAGGGTTTCGGGTGACGTATGGTGGTAAACATGCCTCTGGCACAACCCATAACGCACTCATTCCCTTATCGGATGGGGTCTATATCGAATTAATTGCAAAAACTGGAGAAGCCCCAACCAATACAGAGGTTGAGGACTTTTCTAGTTTCTTTGATAGTGGCTATGGCGCGGTAGGCTATGCTTTGCATACAACTGATCTTGACGAGGATGTTGCTGATATGAAAGCGCGTGGTGTCCCCGTCTCATCAATCCGTCAAGGAAGTCGCGAACTGCTGGATGGTCGTGTCCTAAAATGGCGTATTGCTCATGTTGATAATCAAATATTCCCCTTATTCTTACAAGATACCACCCCAAGAGAGTGGCGTGTATCTGACCATGAACGGCGTACACGTCACGAAAACGGAGCAAAATCCCTTGCTCAACTGACCTTTATTATCGATGATCTACATACGGGCATTGCACGCTATAGAGCGATATTAGGTGTTCCACCCCAAGTTGACCATCATGCCGCCTATTTCTTATTAGAAGATACACTGCTTCATATCACTGTACCGACGGATAAAGATATGGAAGCCCACCTCGAAAATAAACGAAATGCTCCCTATGAAATTAAAATGAAAATACGAAACGACGCAACACCCCAAAAACTAGATATAAGCAAAGCGCAGGGGTTATCCATTGAACTCATAAGCTAAGGCGGTTGGTCTTTCGTTTTAATTTGTAAAGTCTCGAAATAAATTGACAATAAATCGACGGCTGGGACAGGTTGCCAGCCCTACGAAAACACATGGAAACCATGTAAGGACAATGCCTACGTTGTCCAAAACCAATTCTATATCAAAACAAATTTCTAAAGATTTATCGAATTTTACATAAGTGATGGGTCGTTTGTTGTTCGTATTTGGTATCCGCCTTCTGCTGTCAAATGGTAAAAAGTGCTGAGTCATAGTGCTGATGGTTGCGTTGCGAACTGGCTTATACGAACAAAACTTTCTCTGCTCCTTCGCATCTTTGGGTTAAGCATCTTCCCTATACTGATCTTCGCCCGATTTTGTGGTTATCAATTATTGGATGAAATAACTTTTATCACTTTTTAATAACATTCATCTGCATTAGTTTCCTTCAACATTACAATAAAAATGTGTAAGCCTTATATCAAGGCTTGAGTATTTAGGTGAAGGGAAACCATTATGACAAGCGCACATCTTTTACGCTCTAAGTTACGTCGGATAGAGAAAGAACTAGAAGAATTTGAACGCGAATATTCGCCAGATGGGATTATTAACCGTCTGACACAATATAACGGACAAATGCAAAACTATCGTAGTCAAGGATATACAGCCTTTCAGGATGAAGCCGAAGGTGCAATTGAAGATATGATTGCAATGGTAGGAGAACGCCGTCAATTTTTAGAGAGTAATATGAATAATAATGTCCGTCGTCTCTTACGTGAGCTTCAACAAGCGAGTTTTTACACCAGTCTGTCTGATGATGCCTCAGAGTCGATGTTAGAACGTGCCGATAACGAAACGGATGATGCGGAACGTAAACTCAGAGATGCTCGCCGTAGCTATATCAAAAGCCTTGATCCACTCGAAGAAACCGAAAAAAGAATCCAAAAACTCTTAAAACGCATCCCGTATTACTTTGAAATGCGCGATGAAGCTAGCTTTGACTTTGCTAATGATGAAATCGTCATTATGGCAGATAAAGCAGAATGGGTGGTAACAGGAAAAGGTAAAGAAGACCCTGATGGTATTTTATTCCTAACTGATCAACGTATCATTTTTGAACAAAAAGAAAAAACAGGCAAGAAATTTGGCTTATTTGGTGGAAAGATGCAACATGGCATCCAATGGGAATATCCACTCAGTCAAATCGCAAGTGTATCCTTTGAAGATCAAGGTATGATGGGGCGCAAAGATATGCTCATGCTACAAATGCAAGCAGGCGCAGAACATAGCGACATCACACTAGAATCCAAAGGTGATGATGATAATTCCGAATGGCACGTCGCCATCGAAAAAGCGATGCAATCTTAGGTTAATCAACACCGAAATTTCTGTAGGGTCGGTATCTATGCCGACCGTTTAATATTTTATAGATTTCCACCTACAACCAAAACGGCACAGTCCCCGATGTTGCAGAAGGGAGTTGCCCGCGTGACATCCACTCCTGCATTTCCTGTGCATAGCGAATCGTAATCGGCAAACGGGTCGGCTTGGTTGCCCCATAATTGAGCATCGTCCACATCAAAACAGAATGCAAAGCATACTCAATCCCGAGGTCATGCGGTGCGGTGACATGTAAGGGCATCGGCAAACTATCATCATCTGTGCTTGTGATGATGAGGGCTTCCAAGTCATTTATCTTAAACATAGTTGCCCATTCGGGTTGTTGAATGCTTTTTTGTGCCAAGCTATAGATATGAGGTACAAACTCTGTTTCGATAGCCACAGGATAAAATGTCATCCCAATGACTTTTTCCCAACGGGCTAACATCGTTAATTCTTCAACTGTAAATGCACCGCTACGATGGACAATCACACGCTTGCCACCAAATTGTTCTTCTGGGAATAGGCTCTGCATCACAATAAATGGCACACTATCGCCCTTATCTATTTCGACGGTCTCCATGATATACCCTTGCCCCCGTCCCAAATTATCATAAATTCGCGCCATCGCTGTCACACGGTCAAATTGTGTTAATTCTTGCCGTACCATATCCATCCCAACAATCATATCAGCATATTCGAGTGGCTCTGCTAACACATAAGGTGTATTCCCTGTTTTGCCGAGTATTGCCATAATTAAACGGGACATCGCATCAGGGTTATGGACTGTTTTTCGGTAAATTGCGTGGGTTGCAATCCCTTTGCCGAGTGCCACCGATTTAAGATGCTGGAAATTGGGGTCAAGTGTTTCTAAGTTATCCTTGTCTGTATCAGGCAGAAAAGCGATGACGATATGAGGCTCTTCTTTTTCGACAACCCGTACCGCTGATTCTAAATTTTTATTCGAGATAACACGCACTTTCCGTTCGCGTAGCATCTCAATCCGAAAATCATAATGTCGCTCTAGTTCACGTCGTAAGGCTTCCACAAAATCATCAATCGGCTCATCCAATGTATTGATAATCGCAATCTTGATAGGCGAATCTTTAAATTGCGCTAAGCGTTGATACAAACCATTTTGCTGGAAATGAGTTGCAAGGGTTTCAAAATCAACATCCCGTGTACGATGCTCGGCAAATTCGACGCTGGGTTCAAAGGTTGCCACCCGAAATAACTCTGGAACAGTTCGTGTGTTAAACGCATTATCAATAATACCCTTACTTTTTAAACTATCTGACAAAATCTTTACGAGTTGCGCGCGTGTGGCAGGGGTCAGGTTGAGGCTGCGGTGAGCATGTTGTGCGCTGATATTGAACTGTTGCAAGATGTCATGGTTATTGGGTTCAATCAAAATATGGAGTGCACTCGCAGGGTATTCATAGGTATAATCTCGCACAGTCACTTCAATCGTGAGCTCTTCATCAGGTGCATACTGTAAAATCGTTTGCATCACATCACGGCGCGTCATATCCATCAAAACCTCACGCCGTTCTGCAAGCGTACCCGTGATCGATTTCACGATACCTGTCATTGTTGATGTCTTATCGGTGACAGGTAATCCGATGGTTATGGTACGGTCTTCGAGTTCTTCCGTATACTGTTGTAAGTTCTGGTCATATAAAAGTTGTGACTGTATCGTGAGCGATATAGCGGGTTGCTCATTAATGACCCAACGCTTGAGTTTATATTCACGTTCAATACGCCCACGTTCAACAGCGATACTCATTTTACCAAGTGCTAAGCGCAACTCGTCTTCGATTGGTACAATTTGGGACCAGAAGATATAATCAGCAATATTTTGTGCTGATGCTTGCCATAAGGGTAACTCGTCTATCGAGCTTAAATTATGATAGAGGGTTGGAACGTCTCTTTGCCATTGCTCAACCGCAATATCCATTTGTATGGGAGCAATTGGCTCGTTGGTAATAATCAGATTCGTAGACGATACCCAATGTCCTGGGAAGGTCTGATTGAGGCGATAAGCCAGCTTTCCACCCCGTGACCCGACAGCTTCGTTAGTAAAGTTAATTTGGTAGGCGGTTAAGTCTGGTATAGTATCAATAAGAATCGGGAATAATTCGATGAACAGGTCTTGCATAGTTTGTCCTTTGTTGTGGGTCTCTATGTCTAATTATGAAGGGTTCTACGCGGACAAGCAAACGAATTTCTATAAGATTTTTCAAGTTGACTGAATAAGGTTATAATTACCCACAATATCGAAAGAAGAAACTGAGGCTAGGCGATGACTGAATTTACAATCCGTCCATTGGAACGAACTGATCGGGAGTGGGTTGCCCATTTCCTTGATGCACGCTGGGGCACCACACAAATTGTCTCGCGCGGTAGAGCCGTATACGGACATTTGTTACCCGGTTTTCTTGCAGAACGCGTTGCAAAGGTCGAAGACGCAGAACAGACGGAAGACGAACAACCGACTGCTGCATCCGATAGTGAGGATGTAACAAAACAAGACGAAGAACCTGAAGAACAATATATTGGTCTCATCACAATCAATGTTGAAGATAAAGAGTGTGAGATAGCAACACTCGACAGTATGCTAGAAGATGAGGGAATTGGGACGGGTTTAGTACAAGCGGTTGAAGCATGGGCAAAAGACTCGGGTATCAAGCGTTTATGGTTGGTGACAACAAATGATAACCTTGCTGCCCTCAAGTTTTGGCAAAAACGTGGCTATCAATTAGTAACCATTCACCGTGATGCCATCGCTGAAGCACGACGTATTAAACCCCAAATTCCCATTACAGGCTTAGATGGGATTCCGATACGGGATGAGATTGAACTCGAAAAACGCCTCTAAAATCAATCGTTCCCTGATAATACAAATTGTCAGGGAACAGTTATGAGCTATTGTAAATTCTTAGGTTAGTCTTGTTTTACTATAGTTGACCACATCTGTAACCGATACAAGAGCAATCGCATATGAAAACAATGTCTTACAATTCG
>CAYGTY010000222.1:0-1644 GCA_964352825.1 uncultured Anaerolineaceae bacterium | reverse complement strand
AGGGATATTTATTAGTACACTGATTAAGTCAGTTAGTTGGTGCGTGCAGTGTGAAGTCAAATGGCTTGTCTCGGTCACAAATCAATGTGTTGTTGCGTATTTCTAACTCAGCGACTTGTAGCGAGGTGCGTTTTACATGAAAAGGGTGGACTTCATCCATACCATAGATTTGTTTGCGATCCCAATCAGGATGAGTGAAGTAGACAATAAAGGCGCGGTCTCCTTGCACTAAAACATCCGCATGACCGCCGATCACTCCATCATCTAAACGCTGTCCCGATTTATCGAGAATTGTACCCTGTCGCTCCCAATGTTCTGCATCATCTGACCGATATACGCCTATTCCCTGCCAGAAATCTGTAATCATCCAGTATTTACTCTGCCAATAGAATACATTCGGACCTTCATGAGGGCAATCTGTGATCACTTCTCCAACAACCGACCAGTGATATAGGTCATCGCTATCAGCCGCATAAGTATATGAATTATTGACTTCATCTTTGTACCACATGCGCCATCGACCACTTGGCATCAGCATCACAGCCGCATCGATCACTCGATTAGATGATAAGGTCAAGGTACTTTGATAGCTCCACTCCCATAAGTTATGGCTAGTCATATGTATAATTGAGCGCGCCCCTGACCAATCATGTGGCACACTCGACACATAACTCACATACATATGGTACATTCCAGCGTCCGATATGACTTCAGGTGCCCAAAATGTATTCCGACCTCGTTCAAACTCTAAACCCTCAAGTATGCCTCGGTAACGCCAAGAATGCCCCTGATTATCTGAGCTAGCAATACCAATATCTGTTCCATGCGCCCAAGCAACACCTCGACAAGGAACATTAGCTCGGCGATTTGTATACAGTAGCCACCATGTCTTTTCTTGCCGATTCCAGATGATAGTCGGATCTGCTGCACCATCATGGATTGGATCTCTAAATAAGGGGGCTGGGGCTAGTTTCATGGATTAACTCCTGCAGGCTTTACAACTTTGAGTTCCATAGTATTTCCTAATGAACAGTATATGATTTCACAATGGCAATACAAGAAATAGCTAGTCTAATAGCGTCGTTTCTGTTGGCAGGGTCACAGACTCTGCTTGATTGCTTTCTTCCAGTTTAGCGTTTTTCTTTTCCTGATGTTCACGCCACATACTATCCCCAATAATCAGCAAAACCCCTAATACAATGCCGTGGTCAGCTAAATTGGAAACGTTTGAGATAACATTCGGTATCTGATAATGCACAAAATCGACCACATGACCATATTGCAGACGGTCAATCACATTACCAATTGCACCACCAATCACCATACCAACCGCTATCGAAACAAAGCGCGCATCCGCTGGCATATCCCGAAAGTACCACAACATAAAGCCAATAATCACAATCGCCAGTATTAAAAATGCGTTGCCTGCCATTGGCAACATCCCAAAGGCTGCCCCTGTATTGGTACTGCGCGTAATCTGAAACAGTGGGGCAAGCGCGGGAATCGGCTGAATCGTCTCATAGAGTTGCAGATTATCCACCACCCATAATTTACTTAACTGGTCAACAAGCATTGTGATAAAACAGGCACTCACGAGGATAATCCATTTACGCATCGTATTGCTCCAACCTAAAAACAGAATAG
>CAYGTY010000221.1:0-10033 GCA_964352825.1 uncultured Anaerolineaceae bacterium | reverse complement strand
ATTCTGTGCTGGTCTTTTCTGTTAATTCAACACGAAGCCAACAAGTTGAAACTAGATCTACTATGTAGGTAAGTTACGGCAAAAACTATGAATGATTATTTACAAGATAGTGACTTAGACACAGAATACAACATTATTCTTTTGGACCTAGTAGAATTAGAGGATTCTTTACTTGATTTAATGACTCATTATAAATCAGGTCAATTTGTTGAAATATTAAAATTAAAAGGATTAACACAAAAATATAACCGTGCAGTTCATCAACTCAATGAACAATCGCTTTGCAATCCAATCGTAACATGGCTCAATCACCCTGATCCAGATTTTATAATTCTTCTATTTTATATTCCAGAGATTGATGCGAATTGGCTATGTAAATATAATTGGGGGCGATTAAAGAGGATAATAAGTTGAAATAAGGTGGTTCAAGTATTATTCAAAAGGAGGCAGACATGGCTACCTCCCTACAGTTAGTTTCTACATTGATTAGTATTTTGGCATGTCGGGGTCGATTTCATCAGCCCATGCGAGGATACCACCTTCGACGTTGTACATTTTGTTGAGATCGTAGCCGACTTCGGATAAGAAGCCGATACTATCGGCACTGCGTTTGCCTGAACGGCAATGGACATAGAGTGTTTTGTCTTTAGGAATGTCCTTCAAAATGGTTTCTTCCCAGAGTTTACGCCCTGCTTGAATCCCATTTTTTGCTAATTGAATATCTGGTTTTGGAATCCGTAGTGTGCCGTCGATTGCGCTGATGTCCCATTCGTGAGGGTCGCGCACATCAATAACAACAATATCATCGCCATTCGAGAGTGCTTTTTGTACATCATGTACAGTCACTGTTTTCATATCAATATCTTCCGTTTCGTCTACTGAGCTAAACTCGCTATGGTCATGAGCAGGCATTCCGCAGAATTGCTCATAATCAATGAGTTCAACATCTTCTTTGGCAATACTGCAAACAGGGCAATTGGGGTCTTTGCGAACTTTGATTGTCATGAAGCTCATTTCGAGTGCATCATAGAGCATCATTCGCCCAATCATGGGGTCGCCAATTCCCAATAGTAATTTAATGGCTTCGGTTGCTTGCATTGTCCCTATTGTACCGGGGAGAATACCGAGTACGCCACCTTCTGCACAGCTTGGGACTAGCCCCGGTGGCGGTGGTTCTGGGAACATACAACGGTAGCAAGGTCCTTCTTCTGCATAGAAGACACTGAGTTGACCTTCAAAGCGGAAGATACTGCCATAGACATTGGGAATCCCTAATTTGACACAAGCATCATTGACGAGGTAACGAGTTGGGAAATTATCTGTCCCGTCGATAACAATATCCCAATCTTCGCTGAATATTTCAACTGCGTTATCCGATGTCAGTGGAACATTGTATTTGACAACTTCAATATCTGGATTGAGATCGAGCATCCGTTTTTCGGCGCTATCAAGTTTTGAGATTCCGACTGTACTGACTCCGTGAATCACTTGACGTTGAAGATTGGTAAAATCAACAACATCATAATCGACTAAGCCGATGCGTCCGACACCTGCGGCTGCAAGATATAAAGCGAGTGGGCTACCAAGTCCGCCTGTACCAATAAGCAAGATATTGGATGCTTTGAGGCGACGTTGTCCTTCGATACCGACTTCGGGCATGATGACGTGTCGGCTATAACGTTTGACTTCTTCGTGTGAGAGGTCGGCTAAACGGTCATGTAATGGTGGCATATGGTTTTTCCTTTTATAGGTATTTTATCAGTGGACAAGGCAAGCCGTTGTCCCTACAAGAATTTTCGATTAGGCGGCGGTGATACCAAGTTGGCGTTTGAGTTTGTTCAAATCGGCAACACCGTGATTAATATATTTCGGTTGGAAGGTCTTATCAAGAACAAAGGTTGTTGGTGCAGACATCACACCCCAACGCTCGGCGGCTGATGGGTCTTGGGTGGCATCAATTTGTACAATCTGCACCCCATTATCACCAAGTTCTGTCTGTAATTTATTGAGTGCTGGTTGTTGTTGCGTCTTACATGGGATACACATCGGCGTTGTAAAGTAGACAATCGTCAATATATCCTGTTTTAGGTTTGCGAGTATCGGGTCAATATGTACAGATTGTGATAAGTGACTTAAGTGCATACGCCGATAAATACAGTAGGCAATGATACCCACACTTATCAATATTCCAGCGACAATAAGACGTTCCAACATAATATTTTATCCTTCTTGAATAGGTGCTTGAGTAAAACCTGGGACACCAAGACGATTCAAATGATAGTACATCCAGCAACCAAGGCAAAAGTTCAACCAGAAGTTGAGATTAGCCAGCGCGATTACAGTCCAGACTAAACCCCATGCTAAAGTCGGTGCGCCTATGAATAATGCCAAGACAGCACAGCCATTAAAAGCTGTACCGACTAACATCGAAAAACGGTGGGGTTCAGGATTATCGTCAATGACATGAGGTTTGATGATATTAGAGGGCTTCACAATGTTTTGGTAAATTAGGCGATATGGAGCATAGGGTAGACCTAGCCCCCCTAATAACTGTGCAATCGCTACAAAGGCAACAGGAATCCAGCTATCGAGTATAAAGGCAAGCAAGAGCAAAATAATGGTTAAGGCTTGCCCCGTTTTTAGCCCAGCATGGTCTACTTTTCTTAAGGGTTGTACGCTCATAATCAACTCCTATTCGTTGGTTATTTGGCTTACCGTCCGCCTGCGATACTTGGGATGATACGTAGTTTGTCGCTGGTTTCAATTTCTGTTTCTAGACCTTGCATAAAGCGAATATCCTCATCATCAATAAAGACATTCACAAAGCTACGCAGTTCATCATCATTAAAGAGATGAGGGCGTAAATCAGGATGTTGGTCAACAAGATTAGTGAGTGCTTCGCCAACTGTACCCCCATCAACTGTGATATTAGATTCACCATCGGTATACGCACGAAGTGGGGTTGGGATACGAATACTTGCCATTATGTTGTTTCTCCTATTTATAGTGCTTGAATTAATTGTTTTATATTTAAAATCCAGAGACACGAGCGGGAATCGAACCCGCTTAGAACGGTTTTGCAGACCGTCGCCTTACCATCCAGCCCTCGTGTCATGTAAGTTAAATTACTGATAGTATTTCGGCATCAAAGGCACTACGGTCAGCTTTCAATTGCCAAGCTCGCATATCCACTGCTTTACCTGATTGTACGGATGTGATGATATAGACAAAATTCGGTAGCGCATGGTCGCGGTCATAGTCTGATGGGATGGCAGGTGCATTGGGATGACTATGATAATAACCGACCAGCGACAAGCCTTTTTCATCAGCTTCATCTTCTAGGCGCATCCAGTCTTGAGGAGTCATGGCATAACGGTGATATTGTTCTTCTTCCTCGAAGATATTTTCAACTTGGGTAATGTCTTTAATTACCACATCGCCATTGCTCAGCTCACCCAATAGGAAACCACCCCCTTCATTCGGGAATGTGCCTTCCATTTGTTCAAAAATCCTCTGTTGTAGCTTGTTATCTAATTTAACTGTCATTGGTTATGTCTCACTATTTATCATGGAATTAAAAAGAGCCAACCGTTTCGGGTTGACTCTTGTTGATTGTCATAGTCGTGTGTGACGTTTCGTCACTGTGACAGCACAAAGCCCGATTCGGTATCCGTATCGTTAATTTCGCACATACAACAACAAAGCGCGCTGTCTAAAATTGGGTTGGTTTTGTGTGTCATCATATTTTTCATCATGCTCAATAGACTAACATGTGTTTTTTGATTATGCAACATTTGCTTTTTGATGCTATAAAGTTTAAGACGCGATGCTCTAGTGATGTCTTACGTCCGATTTTTGACAAATTAGATAAGAATTTAATTAAATGGTGAATCGATTAACATTGAATGGCTGTTTCCCCAATGATATACTAGAAGAATATTGATAACCCTATCATATATAACGTTTATCACTATCAAACATAACAGCGATACACTATGCTGTAATCAATCAAACAATCTCAAAATCCCGACTTGGATTTTACGACAAGGAGAAATATTTATATGGCTGACAAAGGTGGGCTAGAAGGAGCCGTTGTAGCAGATATTACAACGAGTTTTATTGATGGTACGATTGGCAAACTCATCTACAGTGGTTACACTATCGAAGACCTCGCAGAAAATGCTTCATTTGAGGAAGTTTTATTCTTACTCTACAATGTACGTCTACCCAACAAAGAAGAATATGAAACATTGCGTGCAACCATCGCAAAGAGCGCAAGTGTTCCTGCACCTGTTCTAGAAATGATGAAATCTTTTCCAAAAGAAACCCCAGCAATGGCAGTACTCCGCACAGCAGTTTCTATGTTGTCTGCGTATGATGAAGATGCAGAAAACTTGACAGACAAAGAAGTCGCCAAAGCTAAGGCATTCCGTCTGACGGGTCAGATTACAACGATCTGTGCGGCATGGATGCGGATTGCTAAAGGGCAAGACCCAGTTGCACCACGCGATGATTTAACACTCGCAGAGAACTTCGTCTATATGATGTCAGGTGAAGAGCCAGACCCAGTCGCGAGCGCGGCTGTTAATGTATACCTCGTATTGTTGGCTGAACATGGAATGAACGCGAGTACCTTTACGACCCGTGTTATCACAGCAACAGGTTCTGATATGCACAGCGCAATTGTAGGTGGTATTGGCGCACTCAAAGGTCCATCACATGGTGGTGCAAATGCAGAAGCGATGAAGATGTTCCTTGAAATCGGCGAAGTTGACAATGTTGTCCCATGGTTTGAAAAGAACATCAAAAATGGTGACCGTCGCATCATGGGGATTGGACATCGTGTTTATAAAGCCAATGACCCACGCGCAGGTATCCTCAAACAACATGCTGAAGCATTAGCAAAAAGTTCTGGTAATACAAAATGGTTTGAAATTGCTGTGAAGCTAGAAGAAGCAGCCCGCGCTGACGATTATTTCATTGAACGCAACCTCTATCCAAATGTCGATTACTATAGTGCGATTGTGTTATATACACTCGATCTCGATATTGATATGTTCACCCCATTATTCGCGATGTCACGGATTGCGGGTTGGTCTGCACATGTGATTGCACAAATGGGTGGTCGTTTGATTCGTCCAAAAGCGAATTATGTCGGTCCTGAAGATTTAACATGGACTGCGATGGCTGACCGTTAATCTGATAGAAAATCTTCAAATTATGCTATGGGGTAGCAGACATCTTGCCCCATAGCTCGGTTCTACTGACCTTCGCTTATTCTTATGAAGATTTTAAGAAATCATCTCGAATAAGACATTTTCCACATCATAAAATCCCTCACTACTAGAAAAAAACTTGCAGAAGATTGATTACTTATGCTACTGTATATAAAATTTGCTATGGTGAGATATTTGCTATGTTATATCCTGAACGCATTGTTGGTAGAACAACTTACCGCCCCTATATTTCGTTCCTTATCACAATTATTAGTGTATTTGTCTTTTTTTATCTTCTCATTCATGCCTTTTTATCAAACGTCACATTGGAAGATATTTACATCAACTACGCTCTGAATATATGTCAGGTCGGCGCACAACCTCTTAGCGAAACGTTGATTGATGGATTCCGAAGTTTGGTACTTCATATGAGCTTTGTCCATCTGACAGCCAACGTTGTTATTTTCTATGTGTTTGGTTCAAAGATTGAAGAACACCTCGGGCATTGGAAATTTTTAGCATTTTACCTAGTTGCTGGATTTGCAAGCCACTTTAGCGAAGTATTGTCAGCATCACATCTCTGCCAAGATGCTGTTTATATGGTTGGGTCAACAGGTGCTATCTCTGGAGTCATGGGTGCGTTTCTATTCTTATTTCCGACAGTACGGATTTATAGCAAATTTATCGTTATTCCAGCACGATTAGAATATCGCCTTAAAGTACCTGCCTATATTTATTTGCTCTATTGGTTCTTTATGCAATTCTTCTATCAGGTCGGTTCCGTTGCGCCAAAAATTAATGTGCATTGGGGACATGTCGGTGGGTTTATTGCGGGCTTAGCCATGATATTTGTCATTTCATTTTTCATTCCACCACCCCAGACAACCAGCTATGCACCAGAGCTTGATGATTTATAGAGCGCAGATTGAATTGACATCAAACGCATAGAGACAATCCATAAGAGTAACGCACCTATCAACTTGGGGTATGCCATTAATGACAAGAAGGTTTGGTCATATGGGCTTTTTTGATATGGATAATCCACAGATAATAGAAAAACTCCGATGATTAAGAGTATCCGATTCATGATTGTCATATTTTGGAATTGGGCGATTAACAAAAGTATCGGTAACAATACAATCGCATAATGATAATCCAGTGAAGCTGGACTCATCAATAGCGTCAGCAAAATTAGACTGCTGAATGTGAGGTTGGGTTGGTCTATCTGATACGCCCTCCAAAACGTCATTGTCAATAAAAACAAAAGTACACCTATAGATAAGATGCTGGCAAGTATGGGTAAATCCATCAAAGGTGAGGGATTCCAAAATTCGTGATAGGTAAATTGATGTTTGAAAAACCCTGAAATGCTCTGGTAAGCTGTGACGGCAAATGACGGACGTTGATTATGAACTGGTAACATCTCAAAGAATGTCAGCCATGATTGAATGCCTAATATCGGGAGAGATAAAATCATAATACCTATTATCGTCGCGCAAGCTGCAATAAAGGCTTTCCATCTACGTTTAATGATGAGCAAGGGTAGCCATAAATAGCCTATTAGCTTAAGCACCACAATCAGCCCAAGTAACAACCCTAAAAATTTAGGGTAACGGTGTTTGTACACATATAGAAGCAGAGTAAATATTGCGAATAGAACGCCATAGACTTGAGCATATTCAAAATTGTCATAGAGGGGTTGATATACAAGCACCATTAAAATAGCTAGTTGGGCATATAAAAGATTTAATCGTTCTGTTCGTATGATCCATATGACCGAAATACACACAGATAAAAGCGTCAATAACGTCCAAATAAGGCGTGCATCTAGATGATTAAGATGGGCAAGTGGTAGCATCATAAGTGCTGTTGTCGGAGGATTCGGTCTATAATACTCTTCAATCTTGGGGGTTATTTTCGATACATGTTGATTAAACCATTTCCCATCATAATATTGATGAACCTCCTCACCTCGCACAAGCAAAGTAGAAGCCACATAATAGCTAATAAAGCTATGTGAGGGTGTTTGGGCAACTTGCTGTATAAAATTTAAGCGATTGATACCTAATAGAAAAATCGCTACAAATAATATGCTATATAAGAGGTTTCGAGATAAGGTCTTCATTGCATGACTGTAAACGATGTTGACAATTAAAACAATGATTTTGGCATTAGAATAACTTGCATGAAACCTATGGCTTGTGTTAACGTATTAGTATGAAGAGATAGACGAGGATATTTTTATGTTTCCACTCGGAGTTGTTGGTCGTAGTAAATTTTTACCCAAAGCAACCTATACCATCATTGCAATTAATGTATTGGTGTTCATCTGGGAATTGTCCGTACAAGGGCAAGGGATGGATTTCCTACAAGCGGCATTGCAAAAATATGGCTTAGAAGTCTGTAAAATTGGTGTTCAACCTGTTGGCACAACGTTCCTCGATACCTTCCGTAGTATGTTCTTACACGGTAGCCTCGGTCACCTGCTTGGGAATATGTGGTTCTTATATATTTTCGGTGGCATGGTGGAAAAATTCATCGGCTCGGTGAAGTTTGTAGGACTCTATCTGGTATTTGGTTATTTAGCAACAGTTGCTCATGTCATCTTCGGCAACACACTCTGTACAGTTACAAATACAGGTGTTGTTATTGGTGCTAGTGGTGCAATTGCTGGTGTGATGGGTGGTTTCTTATTCTTACATCCGAGTGCTAAAGTTCGGACAATGGTTGGTTTCTTCCGTCCATTTGTTATGTCATTGAAGATTCCAGCATTCTTATTCCTCGGCTATTGGTTAGCAATGGATGTTCTGCAACAAGTTGGTTGGATTGGTGTTGAAACGAATGTGGCTCATTGGGCGCATATCGGCGGATTCCTCGCAGGCTTTAGTATTTTGTTCTGCATTGGATTCTTTAAACCTGTTCCCAAAGCTGACCCACTGGAACATCTTGTAGATTAAATCTACGCGACATAAACAATCACAAAGCGCATCTCATTATGGGGTGCGTTTTTTATTCCAGTAGGTGAACAGGTGGTTCAATGTGATATAGCATCTTAAACATCATGCCTGCAATCTCCTCTGCTGGTAATTCACAATCCGTTGATAGCCAATAATAAACAACACCATCCATCGCACTAGCCACAAAATTTGCCATCACAGGAATCGGTAATTGCATCATATCCCCATAAGCATATATGCCCTGCTCTAGTTGCATAGTCGTCCGAATGACATTATATGCGCTAAAGCGTTCCATCAGATTTGGATAATCACGTCCATGTATACTCTTAAAAAAATCTTTATAGCGTTCAACGGTCTGAAATACATTTATCCATCCGAAGTATTCCCGTTGAGGTGATGGAAGGTTCATCACTTTTTGGTTAATCGAGGTTGTATGTTGTTCAAATAGAAGCTCAATAATTTTGACAACAAAGTCCTCTTTATCATTAAAGTATTGATAAAACACCCCCCTGCCATAATCAGCACGATGACATAAAGCAGTAACGGTTAATTTATCGTAGCCATCTTCAAGCAAGATAGATAATCCAGCTTCCATGAGTTGGCGTTGAGTTGATGTGCGTTTACGTAAATATTTTTTATTAGTCATTTGTCCAATATCATACAATTTGCAAGCTATGATAATTTTATCATATGGTGATAGAGGTAATTACGGAATAGTCAAAAGAGGCATCATGAAAGCAATTATTATTGGAGCAGGTATTGGTGGATTAACAGCAGGGATTGCGCTACGGCAAGCG
The DNA here is from genome assembly GCA_964352825.1 of uncultured Anaerolineaceae bacterium. Classification (GTDB taxonomy): domain Bacteria; phylum Chloroflexota; class Anaerolineae; order Aggregatilineales; family Phototrophicaceae; genus UBA6055. The sequence continues at coordinate 1,063 of CAYGTY010000221.1, read as the reverse complement.
GGTATAGAAGTCGATATTTATGAACGTGAAGCCAAGCTCAAAGTTGCAGGTGCTGGAATCGCATTATGGGCGAATGCAGTGTACGCACTGGAAAAAATTGGAGTTGGTAATGACCTAGCAGAGTCGAGTATGGTTGCCCAAGTTGCAGGTCTTCGCAATCATAAGGGAGCGGGTCTAACAGTTAGTGATATAGAAGTTTTCAAGCAGATTGCTGATAAACCAACAATCGTCATTCATCGTGCAGAACTACAGAATATTCTACTGGACAAGTTCGATGGTACTGTTCACTATGCGAAACGGCTGAAATCATATTATCAAGACGATAAGAATGTTCATGCAAGTTTTGAAGATGGTACTCAAACTAAAGGTGAGCTACTGATTGCCTGTGACGGGATTCATTCAGCTATTCGTCATCAAATGTTCCCACAATCAAAACCCAATTATGCAGGCTATACAGTATATCGTGGTGTAACAGAATTTGACCATGAGCAAATCGGTGACATGTGGGGCGAGGCATGGGGTTATGGGATGCGATTCGGGATTTTACCCTTAAGCGAAGGACAGGTGTATTGGTATGCAACCGCCAATGCAGAAATGGATAAAACTGTTCCAATGGGAATACGTCAACAAACCTTATTGAAGCTCTTTGCAGGGTGGTATCATCCAGTCGAGAAACTCCTGAAAGACACACCTGAAGATAAAATCCTGCAACATGATTGCTATGATATTGCTCCGCTTCAGAATTGGCGTGAGGGTCGTGTGATTTTATTAGGTGATGCCGCTCATGCGATGACACCGAATATGGGACAAGGTGCATGTCAAGCGATTGAAGATGCAGTGGTGTTGGGTCAATTGTTTGATGGCAAACAGGATATTGACGATATATTGACGGCATATCAAGAATTACGGCTTCCGCGTGCGAATCAGATTTTGAAGCAAAGCCAAACCATCGGGAAAGTCGGGCAACTTGAGAACCCACTATTATGCAATCTACGAAATATGGCAATGAAACTGACACCCACTAGTATCCAAATGAACAATTTATCAGGTATCATTGGCTATC
>CAYGTY010000220.1:0-10075 GCA_964352825.1 uncultured Anaerolineaceae bacterium | reverse complement strand
AATAAATGCTGAACCTATGAAAGTCTCATCATAACAGGGTTCTAGTTAATTATTCCGATTCGTGAGTAGATGATCCAGCAAGTTTTAGCTTCTGTTGACCTTGATAATTTTCCACAAGAATCCCTGCAATAATCCCAGCCAAGCCACCCACCATATATCCCAATCGATTCGGCAATGGATAAGTCGCCAATGATACAATCGCCGCAACAACCGCACAGGCTAACATCGGGCGACTAATAATCAAAGGAACAACAATACCAATAAATGTAACCACCATCGCAAAGTCCAACCCCCATGATGTCGCATCACCGAGTTGCTGCCCAGCGACAATTCCAGTTAATGTACACAATTGCCAATTGATATACATAAATAGTGCTGAGCCGAGATAATACCAATGACGATAAGGATTATCACGATGTTTTTGAAAACGACTAATCACAATTGCATAGGTTTCATCGGTTAACCAGAAGCCCAAAGGCAGTAGCCATTTATGCCCCACATGACGCATATAAGGGGCTAATGATGCCGCGTATAGTGCATGACGTAGGTTTACAATAAAAGTGGTAAATACAATCAGCAACAAGCCTATCCCTTGTGAATACAGTCCCATGCCAATAAATTGAGCCGACCCTGCAAACACAAATAAAGACATGCCCATCGTTGCGGTAGGCGTTAGTGGATTATCACCTGTGACAGCTAACGCACCAAAAATAATGCCAAATGGGATTGCCCCAATAATCATGGGAATCGTATCTTTCATGCCAGCAAAAAACTCTTGTTTGCGGGTTGGATAGCTTAATTGTGTCATTTACATTTCCCTCTCTCGATAGCAATATGATGTCATATCCTACCCATCTATGCTTGTAAAATATTGCGCTCTAGCAACTAAACGGGTACAACAACTTACATTGTCGGGTAATTAGCGATATAATATGCTTGATATAAAATTATTCGCAACATCCAAATATCTGAGTTCCTGATTGCGAATTAAAAGATTGAATTGTTGGAATAGGATGTGTTTTATGATAAACGATGTACTTGATGAAACCAAAGATAAGATGGATTCCACTTTATCTGTTTATGCAGAAGAGTTAAGTAAAATGCGGAGTGGACGGGCGAGTACGGCTTTAGTTGACCGCATGATAATTGATTATTATGGGCAGGAGACAGAACTGCGCCAATTAGCTAGTATTTCTACCCCAGAAGCCATGCAAATTCTTATCCGTCCCTACGATAAAGGCGCAATGTCTGCGATTGAAAGAGCAATTCAAACATCGGATATTGGCGTAAACCCAAATATCGACGGCGATAACATTCGTTTGAATATGCCACCATTAACCAAAGAACGTCGGCGTGACCTTGTCAAGTTCTTAGGCACACGGATGGAAGAAACACGCATTGCGATTCGGAATATTCGCCGTGGTGCAAATAGCGATTTGCAAGAATTTGAAAAAGAAAAAATGATTTCCGAAGATGACCTCAAACGAGGCGAAAACGAAGTCCAGAAGTTAACCGACCAATACATTAAGAAAATTGATGATATGGGTACAGAAAAAGAACAAGAAATTATGGCAGTATAATCAAATTTTTGATACTGTATAAAAATATAGGGCATATGAAATACTATGTCCTTTGTTGTTCTATATCCCGCACCAGCAAGTTTGAGGAAATAACGGTCACGATGTGTAAGTAATAAAGGGGCATAGACCGTAGTAATTGAATTAGAAATCCTAGGCGAATCGTATGACACTTATGACATCAGAAAACCAATTGTCGGAAGATAATTTACCAAAACTCGAAAAAGTACCTACACATGTTGCGATTATTATGGATGGCAATGGACGCTGGGCGAAGCAACGTGGATTACCCCGCTCAGAGGGACATCGACAAGGTACGGAAAATTTACGTCGCACGATTCGTGGCGCAGTTGAATTTGGTGTTCAGGTCTTAACGATTTATGCCTTTTCGACAGAGAATTGGTCACGTCCACGTCGTGAAGTCATGCTCTTAATGCGTATCTTAGAAATGGTCATTGATAAAGAATTAAAAGAATTACATGAAGAAGGTGTCCAGATTCGTCATATTGGCGAACTTGACGGAATCGAACCACGCCTCGCTCGTAAAGTTGCTGAAGCCTGTGACTATACTCGTAATAATAACCGCCTGATTCTCAATGTCGCCTTTAATTATGGGGGGCGTGATGAAATCGTCCATGCCGTGCAACAAATTGTGCGTGATGGCATAGCACCTGATGACATTACCGAGGAAACAATCAGCAGTTATATCTATACTAGCGATTTACCTGACCCTGATTTTATCATTCGTACGAGTGGTGAGTTTCGTTTAAGTAACTTCCTGATTTGGCAAGGCGCATATAGTGAAATCTATACCACAGAAACCTATTGGCCCGACTTTGACAAAGTAGAATTTTATAAAGCCCTAGTCGAATATGGCAATCGTCGCCGTCGTTTTGGCAAAACAGACGATCAAATTGACTCCGACAGCTAAGTATCACAAGGATTTACAACAATAAGTCAATCATACAGCTTTGTAAACCAACCAAATAAGTCCTGATTCGACTGCCAACAACAGCAAATAAGTTATATAATTCTCTTGAGCTTGATCATAAAATAAACTCCTGACGATTGGTGTGTTTATGAGTACACAGACATTCAAAGTTCCTGATATTCATTATGGATATTACCTAGTCATACCACATCCAACAGAGCATAAGGTTTTAATGACCAAAGAGATTCTCGGTTGGACATTACCTCACTTTATACCTGATGAACATCATCGTGGTGTTGTTGACCATATCAATCAGACTATTTATAAAATGTATAAGTTGAAGGTCTCCACCTGCCAAGCTGTTGATATTGACTTTGATAGAACCCTCAAGCGTGGCTCACGTGCCTATATCCTAGATAATCTTGACCCTGATTGGCAACCATCCGACGAAAATACCCAATGGATGACTTTAACAGACATCGTTGATTTAGAACTCGCTGTACCGATCCATTTAGGAATTTTGCGAGAGTGGGCAAGTTGGATATGGGAAAGTGATAACAACCCAGCCCGTGCCCCTTGGTCATATATGGGATGGCACAAACGAGCAACCGATTGGATAAAAGCGCAGCTCGCAGACATCGCAATCGAGGTTAATAACATCAAGCAATTACGGTCATGGGTACGGTCATGTGTGATGTATATCGAAACTGATGAAGGCAATTTTTATTTTAAGGCTGTCCCCGGCATGTTTTCCTATGAGCCAGTTATTTCGCGTGTAATTGCCTTGCGTCATCCACGCAACGCACCCGAAGTGATTGCTGTTGATATTAAAAATGCTTGGATGCTAATGCGCGAATTTGAAGGGACACCCCTCAATCGTATCATCGACTTATCCATGTGGGAAAATACGCTAAAAACCTTTGCAGAAATCCAAATCGACCTTGTACCCCGTACCCAAAACTTGATTGGATTGGGTTTTCCAGACCGTCACGTAGACCAGATGGTGTCGCAACTAGATCACTTACTAAATGACCTACCCAACTATCTGACTGAAGAAGAAGTCCAAACTTTAGAAACCTATCGCACCCAAATCCGTGACCTATGCTGGGATTTACTAGAGTTTGATATTCCCTTGTCACTTGGGCATGGCGACTTTTGGGCAGGCAATATCATGGTGAATATGGCACGCTGTGTCTTTTTTGACTGGTCAGAAAGTTCTGTCACACATCCCTTCTTTGACCTCGCCTTTTTTATGTCGGGGTTAAATAGATATTTATCAGACAACAAAACCATCTATGAACGGCTTCGTAATGCCTATCTTGAGCCGTGGGTTATCTATATGGAGATGGATAAACTGGTACAAGCCTTTGAGCTAGCCAAACCCCTAACAGCACTCCATCATGTCATGATTTATAAGCTGATTATGCTACCCACCATCGAAGAACGCTCACGCTGGGAAATTGAGAAGATGATTTCTTTCTGGCTACGAGTCTTAATTGAAAATATGAAAGTCTATGAGGGTGAGCAAAAAAAGTAACTGGTCTCATATCCGCTGGAAAGAAACCTTGTTAGCTAAGAAAGAGACAGAGGTAAGTTGGCAGCATTATGAAACAACCAAAGTTACTTTGAGCAAATAGCTGAAATCACGGTTCAAGATAAGTCCTATTTCTCTTCTGCAACAGCTTAGGCTCGTCGAATTGGCGCAAACGTTGGTATAGGATCTAAGGTCATGAAGTCAACCATAATTTGATTGCATAAGTCGGGTTTTTCCATGAGAAGTCCATGCGATGTACCCGGCACAACCGAAAACTCACCTTTTGGTAAGCCCCGATAAAAATCAATAGCATGTTCAAGCATCACTTCATCATCATCACCAACCATAACCAGAGTGCGGCAAGATATGTTTTTCAAATCTCTCTGCATTAGCTTTGGTCCATTGCTATGCATCTGATTCAATTTCTTTATCACTATTGGTAGATGCTCTACACCATCAGGAGAGAGTTCTTTATAGCTCTCGACCATAAATGTTGGCGGTTCGACAACTGGATCAATCGCTCCCGCAATCCAACCATTATGATTAAATACACCTGCCACACAAATCAAACGCTCCACTAAATCAGGTCTTTTGCGCGCGACCATAAGAGCAACAATTGCTCCATCACTCATTCCCATTAAACGAGTCCTACTACCAACTTCCTGCTCAATAAAATGAATCGTATCATCAGCCATAAGCTCGTAGCTATAAGCTCCGTCTGCATCCGCTGTATGACCGTGACCGCGACGCTCAGGCAAAAATACATGAAAGTGTGAAGCAAGTGCCTTAATATTTGCATCAAATGCTCGGCTATCAGTACCTCCAGGATGAAGCATAACAAGTGGTTCACCTTCCCCTTGCTCGTTGTACCATACACTTATTCCATTTAACTCTACATATGTGCCAGTTTCCATTTTTTACCTTTGCATCTTGAATAGACCTATGGTCGATCTCACTCAATATTATAGACCATTTGTTCTTATTTATCTATATTCACCTCTAAGATTTATTCAACAAGCTGATACAATATGAAAATAGATTATCAGTCATGTTCAACATCTTCAACTCAATAGTATTACCGTCGATGGGACGCAATCCATTCAACAAAAATATAAAATTATTCATCAACAGTTTAGCTTACAGGCTGAGTAACCGATTCTTCTAACTCATTCGCATGGGTTATATCCGACCAGCCCATTCCCTGACGTATCAAGAAGAAGAAGCCAAGCAATGTCACAGGCAACCAAATCACAATATGCACAACAACCGCATAGCCTGCCGCCATTGCAGAACCAACCCCCATCGCAATCATCACCGTACTGACAAAAAACTCATACACCCCGACTTGCCCTGGGGACGCAGGAATCAATCCTGCAAGATTCACAGTGCCAACCACCAATAGAGCGACGGGATACCCCAAGTCTAAGCCAAAAGCGATCATCACAATCCAATACACACAGGCTTCAATCGCCCATGTCAGATAAGAGCTAATAACTGTTCCCAGCAAATAAACAGGACTGCGTAAGCCCTCTAAACCTGCGATAATATCTTCACTAATATCGCCAATAATCGTCGCCAGTTTCTCAGGTAACAAGCCTGTGACAATCACTACCAAACGGCGTAATAAATTCGGCTGGGAAGATAAGAAGAAGAACACTAATAGTGCAGTGACAAATAAAGGCGTGGCAAAATTAACAACTGTTTCGACTTCTGTGGATTCAATCTCAACGAGGGATAAGCTAAAAAGTATAAATGACAACATCACCAGCCCATCAAACACACGCTCAACAACAACAGTGGTGGTGGCACGAGCAACAGGCACTTGAAAGTTGCGACGTAACAAATAAATCCGTAATGCCTCTCCAGCACGAAGGGGATAAACATTATTCCCCATATAGCCAATCGCCACAATTTGGGTCAGAGGATACAAGGGAATCATCTGAACAGCACGCAACAAAAATTGCCAGCGTAAAGCAATAACCGCTACTGCCAAGAAATATAACAATGCCCCAGCAAATAATAAAGGAACATTGACGGCTTGTAAGCTACCGATAAATTCTTCAGGTTGTAATCCACGAAACGCAAAAAATAGAAAAAGCGCACTAATGAATAAACCAATTGCCACAGCAACCCGCTTGTTGTTTGTACTCATATTGTACCTATCACCTTGTTATATACCTCAAGCAGGGAACAATACCAGAGGATAGCATCCCTTTGTAGATACAAAACAATTTCAACTAAATTTTAAAGAAATTAATTTTTCTAACGCAGTTTCTGCTTTTATCTGCAATAATTCAATCATAGTAAATATTTGGATTTATTTTTGACAGCCCAACAACAAGGAGCGTTATGTGCAAGTAATCATTATTGGTGGTGGCATTGCAGGATTAACCTGTGCATATCGACTACATGAACAAGGTATTTCATCAACAATATTAGAGGCGCGCCCGCGGTTAGGTGGACGTATCCTGACAGATTTTCCAGAAAAGCGTCCAACCACAGCCTTAGATTATGGACCGACTTGGTTTTGGGATGATCATATCCATATCAAAAAACTCTTACGTGAACTACGCATAAAACAGTTCCCACAATATGCGCGTGGTATGAGTATTTATGATAATGGTCATAATCAACGTCCCCATCAATTTCGACCACCCGCAAATCCACACGCATTTCGTGCAGTCGGTGGAATGCAACAGATAATCGATAAACTTGCAAAGAAATTACCTGACGAAAATATTCACCTCAATACCGAAGTCACACACATCACAGCTGATAAAGATGGCATTACAGTGCAAGCCAATCAAAACGGCGAAAAAGTGTATTATGATGCAGATAAAGTCGTTGTTGCCATACCGCCAAGCCTCGCTAATTCCATCATTACCTATGACCCAAAACTGCCACTTGATGTCTATCGGGCTTTGCAAGAGACTCATACATGGATGGGGCAAGCGATGAAAATCTTTCTTATCTATGACACCCCTTTCTGGCGTAAAACTGGCTTATCAGGACATAGTGTGAGTCATTATGATGTCGTTGGCGAGATGCACGATGTCAGCCCTGCTAATCTGCCTTTTGGTATCTTATTTGGTTTCCTCGGCAATAATAGTGCCGGGCGTAATATGAACCGCGAGCAACGTCAACAAGCGGTGGTTGACCAAGTCAAACGATTATATGGATGGCAAGCTCGTGATTATGCCTACTACGGTGAATTTAACTGGGCGCATGAGCATTATACAATCGGCTCATATCGAGCAATCTCAATGACCAATTCGCAACCCAATTATGGCGACCCCCTCTTACAAGACCCAATTATGGATGGGCGATTATTTTGGGGAGCAAGTGAAGTATCAACGGTATCAGGCGGATATGTGGATGGTGCTATCTATCGAGGTGGTCAAATTGCAGAGAACATTATAGAAAAGATGAAGGCAGACACCTAAGCCTGCCTCATCAACATCATACATTAAGCACCGACTATCATACTGTCCATCGCCGATTGAGGTTCAACAAATTTGAGTCCGAAAGTTTCCGCAACAGCAGGGTGTGTACATTGTCCAGCAAAAGTATTTAATCCTTTGAGGAAACCAGCATCGTGTTCTAGAGCGTCCCGTGCGCCCATGTTTGCGATTTTAAGCGCATAACGCAATGTTGCGTTGGATAAAGCAAGGCTGGATGTGCGTGGGACTGCCCCAGGCATATTCGCAACACCATAATGTAAAACATCATCCACGACATAAGTCGGTTCACTGTGGGTGGTTGGATGGGTTGTCTCTACACAGCCACCTTGGTCAACTGCCACATCAACAATGATACTGCCTTTTGGCATGGTTGGGAGCATATCACGCGTTACTAACATCGGAGCGCGCGCCCCTGTAATCAGAACTGAGCCAATGACCGCATCAGCAGATTGGATCGAAGCGGCAATATTGCCATGATTGGAATAGAGAGTCGTCAAACGCCCGTCAAGAACATCATCAAGGTAACGTAAGCGTTCTAAGTTGACATCGAGCAAGGTCACACGTGCGCCCATACCCAATGCAACTTTTGTCGCATTTGTCCCGACTGTACCTGCACCCAATACAACAACATGCGCTGGAGCAACCCCCGGCACACCACCCATTAGCACACCGCGTCCCCCTTCGTGCTTTTCCAAATAATGAGACACGACTTGTGATGCCATCCGTCCAGCCACTTCACTCATGGGTTCAAGCAAAGGCAAACGTCCTTCACGGTCTTCGACAGTTTCGTATGCAATCCCCATCACGCCACTTTCAAGCATAGCATGGGTGAGTTGTTCATCTGCTGCCAAGTGCAAGTAAGTGAATAGCACAAGATCAGGGCGCATATAAGGATATTCAACCGCTTGGGGTTCTTTCACCTTAATGACCATATCTGCCCGCGCCCATACATCCTCAGCGGAATCTATCAAGGTTGCGCCAGCATCGCTATATTCCTTATTCGAGAAGCCACTGCCGATACCTGCATTTGTTTCTACGAAAACATTATGTCCATGTTTTACAAATTCGCGCACACCTGAAGGAGGAATGGATACGCGATGTTCTTCAACTTTAATTTCTTTTGGGATACCGATATTCATATTTGTTTATCCTAATTAATAACCAATCTAGATATATTGTACAGGATGTATTAAATCTGTCCATTAATTTTGGACAGGTTGTCCTAATTTCTACAATATGCACAAATAAACGATTAAATAGAGTGACAATTAAAAGATAAAATGACGATTTCCCTATGCACCCCCTACACTCAGGCTATGTCAAGAATAACAATGGTAAAATTGAGTGATTGTTTGACATAGGAGACACGATGAAAGAAAAAGCAAAACGTCATTCCAATACTAGAAAATATCATTATTTCAGTATTTTTTTATTATTGAGTATGGCAGTGATTGGTGCATTACTAGCTCTACTAGTTGCTGTCATGAAACCGACAGGAGAACGAATTGTTTATATTGCACCTGATGAAAACTATGTCAACAACATATGGATAGCCGACATCAATAATCCAGAGAACCCTCAACAAATAACTTCTATTGATGAGACAGATAATATCTATAATTTATATGCTGAAAGCGGTAAGGTTTTTTATAGTATCAGGAATGACAATCAACATACACTTTGGTTCTATGATTCAAACACAGGCAACCATGAGAAAATTATAGATTGCGTATATGGTTGTACATCATTGGATTTACATCCCAATGGCTATTGGTTGATATATCAGGAGAGCTTAGAAGTAAAAGTAATCGATTTACAGACAAGAATCCAAACACACCCTATAGATACCAAAAACAACCCACAAATCAATGGAACACCTATGCCACAATGGATAGGGGATACTGATCAATTACTCGTCGGTGGTCAGCGGAAATCACCTGAACGTGAAAACGTTATTAATGAACTTGTACGGTATGATATGAAAACTGAGGCACTCAGTATAGGTGAGTCATTTAACATAGAAGACTCAGCTCTTGTTTTTTCACCAAATGGGCAATATTTTGCATCTCTTAGTATATTATATGACAATACAATATCAATAAGAAACATTGATAAACCAGATATACCATTGCTCAATTTTGAGAGTGAACGACATTATCAGTACTTTTTTTATGAGTGGCATCCTAATAATGAACAAATTTTTATCATAGAAGGAAATCTTACCGAAAAAAGAGGAGGTATGATTTTAAGTCTATTCCACATACATTCTGGTGAAAAACAAGTGATTTTCACTAGTGAGTGGTCAAGTCGCCAAACAAGACTCACAGGAGGAAAAATAAACTCAAAAGTTGATAAATTACTATTGGTAATGAATACCCATTCTAACTCAAACGACTTTAATACAATAATATTTGATTTAGAGCAAAATAAAGAAATCAAATTACCCATCTATGGGGTTATGCAACAATGGTTAGACTAGCGATATTTGACTGCCCTCAAACAACTTTCACATAATATCGCCATGCAGGACCACGTTGAAAGCCAAGCTGAAGGTTTAAATTAAACATAGGAT
>CAYGTY010000219.1:0-10142 GCA_964352825.1 uncultured Anaerolineaceae bacterium | reverse complement strand
GCAGATCCAATCACGCTTGATGACATTCAATCTGTGAAAACCTATCGTTCAGCACTCAACCGAGAACTGATTCGACGACGCACAGGAAAGTACAGTCAAATATGGCTTGCAGAACGACTATGTGTATGTGTTCGTACGCTTCAACGATACATCAGACTTGCAGGAATTCAGTGCCAACAGATTCTCTATGCAACAGACATCACACCAGAGAATATCCATCAGATCCCCACAAAATATCTAGCTAAACGCGCAGGCATCACCATTCAATACTGTTTCTTGCAAGATATTGCTGGCAAACGCTACCCACCCATTGCATCTATTGCTCGCAAATTGCTGAGACAAGGTATTCCCGTTCAGTGGATGCGACGAGGATGGAACATCTATTGGGTAGGGGATAAAGCATCTCAATCACATATTATATTTGTGCCAGAGATTGATCACCACTTCCTATTTAAAGTATGATGGGAAACTAAACCTGAAAGCGAAATTACCTGAAAAACCGTTGAACGACAGATACATCATTGAGTACTCAGTTTACCCAATTGACCCTTTCTTGATGTCTTCCATCGAAATCTTGAACCCTTTTTGATGAGCTATCTTCTACACTATTTCATATTGATATAGCAGAAAGAAAACTCAATATGGAATTTATCATTGCCATACTGTTGATGGTATTTTTTTTCGTTAGTTTGATGTTCATTGCATTTTGTGATGCGTTGAAAGGTAACACACCATGATTCTCTATCTGATTGTTGGCATCGTAGCAGTTTCATTGTTGATTTATCTGTTATTTGCGCTATTGAAACCGGAGTGGTTCTAATGATGACATGGTTACAAATCGGACTCTATCTAATTATTCTTTTGCTACTCATTAAGCCATTAGGGAGCTATATGGCTTACGTTTATGAAGGCAAACTGGCATGGCTTGTCCCAGTTGAAAATGCTTTATATCGTGTGATAGGCATTCAGCGTGATGAGGAGATGGATTGGAAAACCTATGCTATCGCTGTTCTTATTTTTAATATGCTGGGTATTCTTGTGGTTTATGCTCTCCAGCGTTTTCAGGGAGTATTGCCACTGAACCCTACAAATGTATCGGGTGTCGGTACAGATTCTGCATTGAGTGTTGCGACAAGTTTTGCCACCAATACAAATTGGCAAAATTATGCTGGTGAAAGTACTTTAAGTTATCTCACGCAGATGCTGGGATTAACTGTGCAGAATTTCTTGTCGGCGGCAACGGGAATGGCGGTTTTGGTTGCATTGTGTCGTGGGCTGGTACGGAAAACAGCTACCACCATTGGTAACTTCTGGGTCGATATGACACGGGGTATTCTGTATATCTTGTTACCCCTATCCATAATATTTGCACTGATCTTAGTTTCTCAGGGGGTTGTGCAAACATTGAATGCTTACGATACAGTAACCACACTTGAAGGCACAGAACAAGTGATTGCTGTCGGTCCGGTTGCCTCTCAAGTTGCGATTAAACAACTGGGTACGAATGGTGGTGGATTCTTCAATACCAATAGCGCACATCCCTTTGAAAATCCAACGCCTTTAAGTAACTTCTTGCAATTGCTTGCTATATTACTGATTCCTGCATCACTCACCTATACATTCGGTAAGCTCGTTGGTGATACCCGACAAGGTTGGGCGGTACTCGCTGTGGTTCTGATTATATTTCTGCCCTTAGTCGTGGTGACAGTTACCGCAGAGCAACAAGGCAATCCAGTATTCACACAATTGAATATCGACCAAAGCGCAAGCGATATGCAATCCGGTGGCAATATGGAAGGCAAGGAAGTGCGTAACGGCATTGGCTCATCGGCATTATGGGCAGTTGCAACTACCGCCGCCTCGAATGGCTCAGTCAATAGTATGCATGATTCATATACACCTGTAGGGAGCTTGTTCCCGATGTGGTTGATGCAATTAGGAGAAGTTATCTTTGGGGGTGCGGGATCTGGATTATATGGTTTGCTCATCTTTGCAATCATCGCGGTATTCATTGCGGGATTGATGGTAGGACGCACACCGGAATATTTGGGCAAGAAGATTGAACCCTATGAAATAAAAATGGCTGTTCTTGTGATCCTTATTCCACCGATGTTAGTCCTCATAGGCACAGCATTAACACTGGTAACCGATGCAGGTCTATCTGCTTTGCAAGAAACAGGCGCACATGGTCTAAGCGAAGCATTGTATGCCTATTCCTCTGCTGGGAATAATAATGGTAGTGCCTTTGCTGGTTTTAACGCCGATATACCCTTCCACAATATTGGTCAAAGTATTGCTATGTTTATGGCGCGCTATTGGTTGATGATTCCTGTATTGGCAATTGCTGGCTCATTAGCAAACAAAAAACGTATTCCTGATAGTGCTGGAACACTAGCGACACATACACCCCTATTCATTATCTGGATGGTGATTGTCGTTATTGTGATTGGTGCGCTGGCATTTTTACCAGCACTTGCGCTTGGACCTGTTGCAGAACAGTTACTGTTTACACAAGGATTATAGGAGCAAATTTATCATGACAATGGTCAAGGAAAAGCCAAAAGAACAATCAGCATTTGACCCTTCAAACCCAATCTTTCAGAATGCCTTGCGTGAATCTGTTCTTAAGCTCAATCCGCGCAATCAGTTCCGTAACCCTGTGATGCTTGTCGTTGAAATTGGGAGTATCTTAACAACCCTACTCTTTATCTCTGCATTGCTAGGCTGGATTGATGAACCTGCGAGCTTTGTGGGGGCAATCGCGGCGTGGTTGTGGTTTACTGTGCTATTTGCAAATTTTGCAGAAGCTCTAGCAGAAGGACGCGGTAAAGCACAAGCAGATGCCTTACGCAATACACGTCAAGATACCAAAGCACAAAAACTGAGCGAAGCCTCGCGTGATGCCAAAATCACAGAAGTCTCATCGAGTACTTTAGTTAAAGGTGATTTATTCCTTGTTGAAGCAGGTGGCATTATTCCAGCTGATGGTGAGATTGTTGAAGGTATTGCATCTGTAGATGAAAGTGCAGTAACAGGTGAAAGTGCCCCTGTTATCCGCGAATCCGGTGGGGATCGAAGTGCTGTTACAGGCGGTACAACTGTCTTATCTGATTGGTTGATTATTCGTTGTACGACCAATCCCGGCGAGGGGTTTCTTGATAAGATGATTGGTTTAATCGAGGGGGCAGAATGCAAAAAAACACCCAATGAGATTGCCCTACAAATCTTGTTATCAGCATTCACTATTATTTTCTTGTTGGTCTGTATGACGCTGTTGCCGATGAGTATTTATAGTGTGAACTCCGCTGGGCAAGGGTCACCGATAACAGTGACGATTTTGGTTGCATTATTGATTTGCTTAATCCCAACAACAATTGGCGGATTGCTGAGTTCTATCGGTATTGCTGGAATGGATCGTTTGATACGCCGTAATGTGATTGCGCTCAGTGGGCGTGCTGTCGAAGCGGCAGGTGATGTCGATGTCTTGCTACTTGATAAAACAGGCACGATCACCTACGGGAATCGGCAAGCGGATGCGTTCATCGCAGTTGGAAATACCAACGATAGCGATTTAGCACATTGGGCATATCTATCGTCATTAGCAGACGAAACTCCCGAAGGGCGTAGCATCGTTAAATTGGCGCGTGAACAGTATCATGTGAATGAAGAATTACCCGTTTCTGTGAGTGGTCAGCCAATAGAGCCAGAATTTATTCCCTTTACAGCACAAACACGGATGAGTGGGGTTGATATTGGGACATTAGTCATCCGCAAAGGTGCAATTGATACCATCAAACGCTATGTGAATGAGCATCATGGGAATATCCCTGATGATCTGGAAGCCACTGTCGAAAATATTGCAAAGAATGGAGGCACACCGCTTGTTGTCGCAAAAGATGGAAATGCAGTTGGGGTCATCCATTTAAAAGACATCGTCAAAGATGGGATTAAAGAACGCTTTGAGCAATTGCGAAAAATGGGTATCAAAACTGTGATGATTACAGGGGATAATCCCATGACAGCCACAGCGATTGCCGCCGAAGCAGGAGTGGATGACTTTTTGGCAGAAGCAACACCCGAAGCCAAGTTGCAGATGATTCGAGATTATCAGAATAAAGGGCAATTGGTTGCAATGACAGGCGATGGGACAAACGACGCGCCAGCTCTTGCTCAAGCTGATGTAGCAGTTGCTATGAATAGTGGCACACAACCTGCCCGTGAAGCCGCAAATATGGTCGATTTAGATAGCAACCCCACCAAGTTGATCGAAATTGTGGAAATTGGTAAACAACTGCTCATGACACGCGGTGCATTAACCACATTTAGCATCGCCAATGATGTCGCCAAGTATTTTGCGATTATTCCAGCCGCCTTTGCGAGTACCTATCCAGCCCTGCAAGCCCTTAATTTTATGGGATTGGCAACCCCACAAAGTGCGATTTTATCTGCTGTGATTTTTAATGCGCTGATTATCATTGCATTGATTCCGCTTGCATTACGTGGTGTTCCTTACCGTGCTGTACCTGCCGCCCGCCTGTTACGGGATAACTTGCTGTTATACGGGGTTGGGGGCTTAATCACGCCATTCATCGGTATTAAATTGATCGATATGCTACTGGTTTTACTTGGTCTTGCCTGAGTATCTAGCGATTATCCTGATACATCATGGAAACACAGGTGATTATGCTCCCTGTGTTTTTTTGTTTCTAAACATATTATCAGCAAGCAGACGTTATCTTTAGCATTTCTTGACGGACATTTGGTATATCTTGAACCCTTTTTTATGACAAAAATTTTACACTAGGGGCATATCAACAAGATTCATAGGAATGGTTCACTATGGGTAAGCGAGATGAAAAGACGATAGGCATAGTTATTAGACACACAGTGATTTGTGTCTGTCTAACGGTAGCTTTTATGATGATGGCATCAGTCATCAATCCAGTCATCCAAATCATATCACTTGTAATTGCATCTGTGTTGTTTTTCACACTGAGTGTCTATAGTTTGAAACGAATAAATGACGATTTGCTATGAAGACAAAACGTAAACATTATGAGAAACGGCGTGTGATCCCGCATGTCAACATCACCGTGTATCTGTCTGTTGTTATCGGGGCATGGGTATTGATGAGTCATGAATTGCATTTTGCAATACGTATCGTATTATCCCCATTAGTCATTGGGATGTGGGTCTTGGGGTCTGGTGTGATGTGGCAATGGGCAACATATCATGCACCAAAATCGCGCCAATGGTGGGAAGAATAAAATAAACGAGAGGATAAATCATCATGGAAAAACCAAATGGACTTGGTTGGAAAATTATACTCATAGGCTTGTTTTCAGCATTTTTGGTATCTGTACTCGCAGACTGGATTCATTTATCAGCCCTTAGCCAGCAAATCATTCTGATATTTACTGTGGGGATGTCCATGGTAATGGGGGGCATGATTATTTATCAAAATCGGACAGTCCGACGTACCCCTGATAGTGCATGGCATGTTAATGAAAATTTCAAACGTTACTAATCTCAAAATGGCTAGAAAGACGTATCATGATGTCTACAAAGATGGTATTTACACAACTCAAACCAGCACTATGGCTTTTCATTATCTTTACAATAGTGACTGGGATTATCTATCCTTTAACAATCACAGGGTTTGCACAGATTGCCTTTCCCACGCAAGCGAATGGTAGCCTAATTGAACGTGGTGGTGAATTAATTGGCTCAGAGCTTATTGCCCAGAAATTTTCTAGTGATGATTATTTTTGGGCGCGACCATCAGCCGCTAACTATGATGCCACTGCATCGAGTGGCAGTAATTTGGGAGCAACAAATCCTCAATTGTTAGATAATATAGAGAGTGTCGTATCTGCCCTAGAGGCAAGTGAGGAAAATCCTGTACCCGTTGATTTAGTGACAGCATCGGGTAGTGGGCTAGACCCACATATTAGCCCAGCGGCAGCCTATTATCAGGCACGACGAGTAGCAGATGCGCGGAATCTATCACTGAATGTCGTCAATACTCTCATTGCAGATCATATTGATGGGCGCACATTAGGAATACTCGGTGAATTGCGTGTCAATGTGTTAACCCTAAACCTTGCTTTAGATGAAATGATGCAATAAATAATGGCAAACAATGATTATCAACGTCCGAATCCTGATGTATTACTGCAAAGTTTAAACCCAGAGGATGGTATACGACATTTGGGTAAACTTCGGATATTTCTAGGCTATGCGGCGGGTGTAGGTAAGACTTATGCTATGCTCCAATCCGCACAAGCACGGTTAGCCGAAGGCGCGGATATTGTTGTTGCCTATATTGAAACACATGGACGGGCGGAAACAGACGCATTACTTGAGGGGTTGGAACAAATTCCACGCCACACAATACACTACCGTGGTGTGATGCTGAGTGATATGGATACCGATGCTGTACTGGCGCGTCGTCCACAGATTGCTTTAGTTGATGAGCTAGCACATTCCAATATACCAGAATCACGACATCTTAAACGCTATCAAGATGTTGAAGATTTACTCGATGCTGGCATTGATGTCTATACGACACTCAATGTACAGCACATTGAAAGCCTGAATGATGTCATTGAGCAAATTACAGGTGTGACCATCCGCGAAACTGTTCCCGATAGTATTATTCAGCGTGCAGATGATATTGAATTGATTGATATTCTACCAGCCGATTTATTGCAAAGACTTGATGCGGGTAAAGTGTATGTCCCTGACCAAGCCCAACGCGCCCTCAAGAAATTTTTTCGTCCCGGCAACCTTGCTGCCTTGCGTGAATTATCAATGCGGCAGGCAGCAAATCGTGTTGACCGTCAGATGCGGGATTACATGCAAATTCGCTCCATTTCGGGACCATGGGCAGTCCGCGAACATATTATGGTTGCGATTAGTCCAAGCCCACTCAGTGCCCGTTTAATTCGGTCAGGGTATCGGATGGCACAGCAACTGGATGCAGATTTTTTAGCAGTATATATTGAAAATCCAACCCAGACACTTTTAGATGACACAACTCAAAAACAAGTCAATGATACATTACGACTTGCCGAAGATTTGGGTGCAAAGGTTCTGACTGTCATCGGGGAGTCGATTCCCGATACTTTAATACGAGTAGCACAAGAGCATAATGTAACCAAAATAGTTGTTGGTCAAACGTTGCGCTCACGGTTACAAGAACTTCTCAATGGGTCAGTTATCAATCGCTTAATCCGCATGAGTGGTGATATTGATGTTTTTGTGATGAGTAGCTCTAAAGAAGATTTAATTAAGCCACCTCAAATTGCTCAGGAGACTCGATTTAATTGGAAACCCTATCTCATCGGTATCATTTTTGTTGTACTGGCAACACTTGCGGGAACGATTGTCGATGACCTCTTCAATCTAAATCCGACCAATCTTATTATGATTTATCTGCTTGCGATTGTGGTTGCTTCTGTTCGATATAGCTATGGTGTTGCCGCATTTATATCGCTTTTAAGTGTCGTAGTCTTTAACTTTTCTTTTGTCCCGCCCCGTTATACATTCCGTGTGGCTGATGCAGAATATATTGTGACGTTTATTGGCTTAGGGAGTGTTGGTCTTTTCACTGCATACCTCGCCTCACGCGCCCGACGACTCGCGATTGCGGCTCAACGACGTGAACAACAAACGGCGCGGTTATACTCATTTAGCCAAGATTTAGCAACAACGGTTAACTCGGATGATATTTTTGCGTCTTTACTCAAGCACACCCAGAAAACTTTGGATTGTGAGGCAGCGATTTTTTTATCGAAAGACAACCAATTGATATTGGAGTCTCAGACTGAGCATTATCATATATCGGATATGGAATACAACGTCGCAACATGGGTCTACCACCATGACCAACATGCGGGTAAGGGAACCAGTACATTGCCATCCGCTATCGGATTTTATATGCTGATGAAAACAGCAAAACAAGCCCTCGGTGTGATGGGTATTCAGATTAAAGACCGAGTGTCGCCTGAACATGAACGGTTATTAGATGCTTTTCTCTCTCAATGTGCCTTGGCATTAGAAGCGACCCAATTATCCGAAATCGCCCAAGAAGCCGAATTATTAAGTGCAAAAGAAAAATTACAGACCACAATCCTTAATTCTGTATCTCATGATTTGCGTACCCCGCTTGTGTCGATCAAAGGGACATTGAGTAGCCTACTTGATGATAGCGATACACTTACGCCTGCAATGAAACATGAATTGTTACTCGGTGCATATGAAGAGGCTGACCGTTTGAATCGATTAGTCGGCAATTTATTAGATATGTCGCGCTTACAATCGGGAGCAATGCAATTAAAGCGCGAACTCTATGCGGTTGATGAGATTATTAGCGTGTCACGACGACAACTCAAATCACGCCTAGAAAATCGTGTTATAGAAGTCAAGATTGAAGACGGTTCACCATTATTAAATGTTGATATGGTTTTATTTGCACAAGTATTAGTTAATTTATTAGACAATGCCGTAAAATATTCACCTGTCGATAGCCCAATTGCGATTCGGGTATTCAAAGACTCCGACAATATTTATATCATTATTGAAGATCAAGGGATTGGTATTCCCGAAGCAGAAATTGATCATATCTTTGATAAATTCTTCCGAGCCAGTACTGCAAATGGTGCAGGGGGAAGTGGGTTGGGTTTATCCATTGTACAAGGTATCGTAGACTTACATCATGGTACAATTACAGTCAAAAATCGTGATACGGGTGGGACAATCTTTTCTGTCAGTATCCCGTTGAGCGAAACATTAGCGATATAAATTTTGTAGGAATGTACATGGCAGACATCTCAAATAATCAACTGAAAGTTTTAGTGGTCGATGATGAAATTGCGATTCGTCGTTATCTTCGGACTGCGCTTGCGCCCCATACACACGCGATTATAGAAAGTGATACTGGTGAAGATGCAATCATCCAATGTGCGAACCATCATCCTGATTTGGTCATTTTGGATCTAAATTTACCTGGCATTGATGGCATTACTGTGACAGAACGTATTCGTGAATGGTCGCAAGTACCGATCATTATTTTATCTGTGCAAGACCAAGATACCGATAAAATCAAAGCATTGGATGCTGGTGCAGATGACTATTTGACAAAACCATTTAGTGTTGGTGAATTGATGGCACGAATGCGCGTTGCGTTGCGTCATCGTGATAATAATGAAACGCCAGCACCTATTTTTGAAGTTGGTAAATTAAAAATCGACTTCGGTACACGGCTTGTCACCTTTATGGATGAAGAAGTCCAATTAACCCCCACAGAATATGATTTGTTGAAAGTTTTTGTTAAATATGCTGGGCGTGTGATTACTCATCAACAATTGCTGAATGAAATTCGTGGTGCAGGCTATCGAACCGAGATTCATCTGTTGCGTGTACATGTCAGTAATTTACGTCATAAAATCGAAGAAGACTCAACAAATCCCAAGATTATTCAAACCGAACCCGGTGTTGGGTATCGTCTGATAACAGACTAATCTATTTATTCCCCCCAAATTACAGTCCTATCAACCGTTTTATGTGCATCACATAATCGTCTTTATGTTTTCTTGATGGGTTTTTGCGATATTTTGAACCCAAATTGATATATCCCTTGTTAAACTAATCACTTCATGAACGGGGCTTGTGTAACTGGAGGTATATAGGTGCAACACAAACACAAACATATTGTTATTGTTGGCTGTGGGCGACTGGGTAGCACATTGGCAAGCGACCTAAGCGCGGATGGACATCGGGTGATTGTGATCGATCATCATGAACGTGCATTTAGCAAATTATCCCCTGCATTTAGTGGATTCAAAATTATTGGTGATGCTATCGAATTGCAGACACTTGAAGATGCACGGGTTAGCGATGCCGATTATCTTTTTGCCACAACAACTGAAGACAATACCAATCTGATGGTCGCGCAGGTAGCTAAGGTGATGTTCAATGTGCCACTGGTTGTTGCGCGTGTATATGATCCACATCGTGAAGCGGTTTATGCTGATTTTGGCGTTGAAACCGTCAGTCCTACGCGCTTATCATCCGATGCGTTCCATTATCTTGTTAGCTAAATTGGAGAAATAAAATCAATGCGTGTAATCATTGTGGGC
>CAYGTY010000218.1:0-10160 GCA_964352825.1 uncultured Anaerolineaceae bacterium | reverse complement strand
GATGCCAACCATAGCCTCACCGAGGTTACGGCTGATTTCTGCGAGGATTGCAGGGTCATTGTAGTGGGTCACAGCTTTGACAATCGCTTTGGCGCGTTTTTCTGGATCACCACTTTTGAAGATACCGCTACCAACAAACACGCCATCAACACCCAATTGCATCATCAACGCCGCATCGGCAGGAGTAGCTACACCACCAGCCGCAAAGTTAACAACAGGTAGACGACCGAGTTCTGCTGTTTCTTTTACAAGGTGGAAGGGTGCGCGAATGTCTTTGGCATAGGTGTAGAGTTCGTCTTCATCCATATTGGAGATACGGCGAATTTCACCATGTACAGTACGAGCATGGCGAACAGCTTCAACCACATCACCTGTTCCTGCTTCACCTTTGGTACGAATCATAGCCGCACCTTCACCAATACGACGGAGTGCTTCACCCAAATTACGACATCCACAGACAAAAGGAATGCCGAATTTCCATTTATTGATGTGATGTTCTTCATCAGCAGGGGTCAAAACTTCACTTTCGTCGATGTAGTCCACGCCGAGAGCTTCCAAAATTTGAGCTTCGACAAAGTGACCAATCCGTGCTTTTGCCATCACAGGGATTGAGACCGCAGCAATAATGCCTTCAATCATATCAGGGTCACTCATCCGTGCCACACCACCCTGTGCGCGAATATCGGCTGGGACACGTTCTAATGCCATCACAGCACAAGCACCTGCATCTTCTGCCACTTTTGCTTGTTCAGGTGTGACAACATCCATAATCACACCACCCTTAAGCATTTGGGCTAAACCTCGTTTGACTTTATCGGTAGATTTTTCTGTATTACCATTTTGGTTATGTCCATTTGTTTCCATTTGTGTTTCCTCGCTTCGTTCCAAAATTCCTTTGAAGGTAATGCTAAAGCACAAAGTCATAAAACTGTATGTCCAATGCAGTCCATTGAGTCCATTCTTACAATTATCTAATATGGAATATGACATTTTGAAAATGTTTGACGATAATAGGCAAATTTGGCTAAACTTAACATGATTTAATTATGCACTAGCAATTGAGTAAAATGATGAAAAACGATGATATTACCATTCAAACAATTCGCCCGATGCACTGCAAAGAGCTTGAAGAACTCCAACGTGAGTGCTTCCCTACCCTAGCGAATAACGAACTGATGTTAGAAGAACACTTCCTCAATCATTGTGAATTATTCCCACAGGGAAATTTTGTCGCCCTGATTGAAGGGAAAATCGTGGGTTTAGGCTCAGGTTTTTTGATTGATTTTGATTTTGATGACCCCCAGCACAGTTTTCAAGATATTATCGATGAAGGTTATTATAGTCACCATGATGATGATGGAGATTGGTATTATGGTGGTGATATTAGTGTTCATCCCGATTTTCGGCGACGGGGTGTCGGTAGTCGATTATATGAAGCCCGTAAAGGGATTGTCACCTCGTTGAATCGCAAAGGAATTGTCGCAGGTGGACTCATTCCAGATTATGTTGATTATAAAGATGAACTCAAACCTCGTGAATATGTTGACCAAGTCATTGAAGGTGAGTTATTTGATAGCACCCTCACATTTCAGTTAAGACGGGGATTCAGAGTCCGTGGGATGTTGCGAGATTATATTGAGGATGAAGCATCCAACAATTGGGCGACACTCATCGTCTGGCGTAATCCTGACTATAAACCTGATGACGATTAATGAACTAATATCATTTAATAGTTAGCTCACTTTTTAAACTTATCTATAAGTTACAAAGGGCTGAACTTAGATCAGCCCAAAATATTTCTTGATATATCTAGAAATCAGCGCCTAAAAGCTATCCATTAAACGGCTCAAGCCAATAGTCATTGCCCCGACCTTCCGCCGTCCAACCAGTAATACCATCATATTCAATAGGATAATAACGAATCCCGTTGGCATCACACTTTGCCTCTCCAGTGATAAGCATTCCAAAACCTGCTGGAATCTTACCAATGACACTACCGCCAACTTCATCACGAATATTATTGGCATCGCCCGGTAAAACCACTGCATTCATAGCAGGATTTAGCTCTTGTGTAAGGCGTGTCGGTGGACTACCAAAACAACCGTCAGTCGTTGTACCAAGTGGTGACAAAGTAACAGTTTCGTTAATGAACCACTCCATTACACCCCATGCAACAGATGAACTACCTTGCGGTTTCAAATAATCCTCGTTATCATACGGTGGGTTATCAGCTAGCTTTGTCTCACCAATATCACTCTGCCATATACTGACACCGTCCTCGTCATGCCACGCTAGCGTAAATCCATCAGATGACAAAGTCGGCATCGTCCAACCTGTATAACCTGTAGGAGTTTCACTTAAACCATCATCAACATACCATTCTAATGTACGTGGGTTTTCGTTTGTCACAACCTGAAAAAGTGAAAAACTATTGTCAGCAAACTTACTTTTCAGGTGGGGTGGGGAATTTAATGCTGAGCTTGCACCTGTTGCAGGGTCAAACAACTCGAATCGATTCTCACCATCTAGGAGAATAAGCTCGCGTCCTTGATAATTGACCCACTTGAACCCCCATAATTCAATCGGGAAATTATAGGCACGGACAGCACCTGTATCAGGATTATATATTTCTAGGTTTCTGCTCACCTCGGCTGTCGTATAATCTAAGATCATCGTTGCAATTCCACCCTCAGACCATTCGATTTGAGAAAAACCAACCATGTCTGCATCACCAACCATTACAGTGAGATTGTCTGCAAATATAGAGGTTACTCCAGTATTGAGGTCATAGGTTTGGAAAGTCTGAGTATTACCATTAAATTCTGCCCATAATAACCTTGTACTATCAGGTGACCATGTTGGGCTTGAACGTAGAATCCCTTCAGGTCGAGCGTTAACTTGGTCAGCAATCAATGTAGATTCTGCCGTCGCAATATCCATTATATTGATATTAAAGATGGCATCACCAACATATTCACCCTGTGATTGCCTTACAAGGGATTCTGGAGGAATAGAATTAAAAGCAAGTTTCTGACCATCTGGCGATAAGATAGGGCTATAGTTATAGCCTGAAGTCGTTAATTGGGTCGATATATTATTTATAATATTGAATTTCCATAAATCGCCATTCAATGTCGTAATAAATTCTTGATTGAGGCTTTGTGCTTGGCTAGCAAAACCCATCATCCCAATAAAAAGGATACTCACAATTTGGAGTACCCTGTGCATTTTATTCGTTTTCATATAATTGCCCTCTGACATTGAATAATTAACTTAACCCTAGCACAGAAGACAGATTTTGACATAAGCGTTTTTATATATCCGAGATATAGTTTCAATCTTAAGGTTTTTGTACACCGTGTGTATTCAAATAGATTGCATACAGCGATGAACTGGCTGTGATGAATAGACGATTCTTGTCTACCCCACCAAAGGTACAATTGGCAATTGTCTCTGGCACAAGGATTTTACCCAATTGCTCACCAGACTCTGTATAGACCTGAATACTATCGGCGGAGCTAATATACAGATAACCATTGTAATCAAAGCGGAAACCATCAGCCGCCCCTGGGTTAATCTCACAATGGACACGCCCATTTGCCAGCGTCTTGCCATCAATCACATCAAACACCCGCACATGATGTGGTCCATATGGGTCATGTGATATACCTGTATCGCTAATATAGAGACGTTTTTCATCTAAGGAAAATGCTAATCCATTAGGTTTGACAAAGTCGCGTGCCACAACCGTTAAATCTTCTGTCTCTGGGTCATAACGATAGACAAAATCTCCCGGCAATTCATATGGTGATTCATAACCCTCTTTTGTTCCAGCCAGAATCCCATAAGACGGGTCAGTAAACCACATTGTTCCATCAGATTTGAAGACCACATCATTCGGGGAATTAAAACGTCGCCCTTCATACTTATCGACAATCGTGACAACCTGACCATCTTCTTCAGTACGGCTCACCCGTCGCCCACCATGTTCACAAGTAACCAATCGCCCCTGAAGGTCACGAGTATTGCCATTGGTATAATCACAAGGCTGACGAAAAACAGAAACTCCATCAGTAGGAGACCAGCGCATCATCCGATTATTGGGAATATCACTCCACAATACATATTCATCACCGCCATTATGAAAATAAACAGGACCTTCTGACCAGATACACCCATCTGCTAATTTTTCTAATTTGGAGTCGGGTAATAATAAACGTTCAAAACGCTCGTCATATATTTCAAAACCATCACGTTCTTGCATAAGTCATCCTTCTCAAAATATTAATCAATAAGGTATCACGTTATATTCTAATCGATGAGAAGACATTGGGAAACGTGAGGATAACAACATCATAGCGACCAGCAAGCGCGACCCACCCTATTCTATATTTAGCTTGCCTACTATAATTCTTATCTTGTGTTTGAGGATTGTTGTTGCAACTCCCATGAAACTAACATGATATTGAAATGGGTTATTATGTAGGTATCTTATCAGCATAATGCTGTTTTCATATCAGTTTCCTAGTTGAGTGTCATGCAATATCAATTCTGTTAAGTCAATCAATTGGAGCAATAATTAAATGGTTACGAGCAACCACACATCTATTCATCAAGAAGTGCAACGTCGGCGGACATTTGCCATTATCTCGCATCCTGATGCAGGGAAGACGACACTCACTGAGAAATTATTGCTCTATTCAGGTGCGATCAATCAAGCAGGTACAGTCCGTGCGCGTAAAAGCCAGCGGAGTGCCACATCCGATTGGATGGCGATGGAACAAGAACGTGGGATTTCGATTACCTCGACTGTTCTACAATTTGAGCGTGACGGCATTCTATTTAACCTGTTAGATACCCCCGGTCACCAAGATTTTAGTGAAGATACATTCCGTACACTGATTGCTGCTGATAGTGCTGTCATGGTATTAGACAGCGCAAAAGGGATTGAAGCGCAAACACGGAAACTATTTGAAATTTGTCGCCAGCGTAATATGCCGATTCTGACTTTTATCAATAAACTCGATAATTATGGGCGTGACCCATTGGATTTATTGGATGAGGTTGAACAATCTTTAGATATTCAAGTATCGCCGATTAATTGGCCCGTAGGTCAAGGTCCTGATTTTAAGGGTGTTTATGATATTGCAACACAACAAGTTTTACTATTTGAGCGTACCGTGCGCGGTAAATATCGTGCGCCTGTGACAGTCGCTGGATTACACGACCCAGCGCTTGTTGACTTGATTGGTATGAAAGATGCCGAAAAGCTACGTGAGGATGTTGAATTACTAACGATGGCTGGCTCACCTTTTGACCATGACTTGTTTTTAAAAGGTCAACTCACCCCCGTCTATTTTGGGAGCGCATTAAATAACTTTGGTGTTGAATCATTTTTGGAAGCATTGATTAAACTCGCGCCTGCTCCTCAACCCCGTACGAGTGAAGACGGCGACATTCGTCCATTAGATGCAACCTTTAGTGCATTTGTCTTTAAAATCCAAGCCAATATGAATCCGCGTCATCGCGACCGCATGGCATTTTTACGGGTGTGTTCAGGGCGTTTCGAAAAAGATATTGTCGTCCACAATCCACGCCTCGGGCAGTCCATCCGCACCAGTCGTCCACATCGTGTATTCGCACAAGATAGAGAGACGATTGAGGTCGCTTACCCTGGTGATATTATTGGCTTAAGTAACCCAGGAGTATTTGCCATTGGGGATACCATTTCAATGGATAAAGGGTCATTTACCTTTCAAGGGATTCCGCCTTTTCAGCCTGAGTTATTTGCGACCTTATATAGCGAATCGACTGATAAATATAAACAGTTCAATAAAGGCGTGCAGGAACTCAGTGAAGAAGGTGTCATTCGTATTATCTACCCAACACATACAGGTCAGCGCAATCCTATTTTGGCAGCGGTGGGTGTGCTACAGTTTGATGTTGTGCTGGCACGCTTGAAAGCTGAATATAACGTGGATGCTCGGATAGAGACACTATCTTATACAGTAGCATGTTGGGTCGAGGGCGATCAAGACGTGATTGATGCGATTCGTTGGCCTTCCCAATGTTTACGTGCTATCGATAAAGACGACAAATTAGTGGTGTTATTTGATTCGAAATGGCAAGCAAAATACACCTTAAATGATCATCCTAATATCACATTTATGGACATCACAGGCAACCCTATGAACTTCGCCTAAGGTAAACAGGAGCACACACGGCACTCCTTGATTTTGGAGGCTTTACAAAATATCAACCAAGCCTGTATCTAGGTTGTAATATGCGGAGACAATCTTTGTCTTTTTCAAATTTGATGCATCGGCTATGAGGTCGCTGTGGTCGATGAGTTCTTGTGCCATAATTTGGGCATTGATACGTGTAGTATTTTCTATCATGTCGCCTTCAATACCGCCAGCACGCCTGACAGCAGGGCGAATATGGTCAATGAGGTTACGAAGATGCCCACTAAATGAATTACCTAAAACCGCTGCATTAATAGCACCACATTGTGCATGCCCCATGACCATTACCAATGGCACATTTAAGACATGAATTGCAAATTCCACACTGGCAATGGTGTCTTCATTTGCAATATTGCCTGCGACTCGGATAACAAAAATATCCCCAAGTCCTTGGTCAAATATCATTTCTAATGGTACACGCGAATCAGAGCATCCTAAGATAGCAGCAAAGGGTTTTTGTCCTTGAAGCAGTTTCTGTCGATAGATTGAATCTGTATGTGGATGTAATAGATTCCCCTCCACATAACGCATGTTGCCATCAATGAGCTTTTTTAAGTACGGATTAACCGTTTCTTTTGGTGTCATATTTCTCCCTTTATCTGCATTTTTCAGATGAGCATCTTATTAAATAAGTATCGAAAGCTAGCGATATTCATGTTAAAGTTCTCTAATATAATGTCATGCAATATGTTATGTATCAAGTCATGCTATCTATACAGGATAAACGAAAACCAATCTACATGACTATCGTTATGTATGTATGATTATCTTTGTATAAATCATCAAACTCAAAACTCAAAGGAGAGAGACTCTATGCCAAAGACCCCAATCACTGTTGCAAAAGGTGATGGTATCGGACCAGAAATTATGGATGCCAGTTTGCGAGTGTTAGAAGCCGCAGGTGCAGAATTAGAATATGAATTTGTGACGATTGGTGAAAAAGTGTATGAATCCGGAAATACCTCAGGGATTTCATCTGATTTTTGGGAATCGATTCGTCGTACGAAAGTCTTCTATAAAGCCCCACTTACAACACCACAGGGTAAAGGTTATAAAAGTATCAATGTAACGATTCGTAAAACATTGAGCTTATATGCGAATGTTCGTCCTGTGCGCTCGAAAGAACCCTTTATTGAGACGAGCCATCCAGGGATGGATGTTGTGATTATCCGCGAAAATGAGGAAGATCTCTATGCGGCAATTGAACATCGCCAGACGGAAGAAGTTTATCAATGTTTGAAATTGATTACACGCCCTGGGAGTGAACGTTTAATTCGCTATGCTTTTGAATATGCGATTGCGAATAAACGGAAAAAAATCACTTGCATGACAAAAGATAATATTATGAAACTCACTGATGGCTTGTTTCATAAAGTATTTGATGAAGTGGCGGAAGAATATCCACAAATACAAACCGACCATATGATTATTGATATTGGGGCAGCTCGTGTCGCAGATACCCCCGAAGCCTTTGATATGATCGTTTTACCAAATTTATATGGTGATATTGTTTCTGATATAACGGCACAACTTTCTGGGTCAGTGGGTATGGGACGTAGTGCAAATGTTGGGTCAGAGATTGCAATGTTTGAAGCGATTCACGGCTCTGCACCAGATATTGCTGGACGCGGTATTGCCAATCCTGCTGGTTTGATGAATGCGGGTGTGATGATGTTGGTTCATATTGGGCAAGCGGCTATTGCGGAAAAGATTGATAATGCTTACCTCAAAACAATCGAAGATGGTATTCATACCGTCGATATTTATGACCCTTCACGCAGTAAGATGCGAGTCAGTACCGAAGGATTTGCCGATGCGGTGATTGAACGCTTGGGGCAAAAACCATTAATCTTGACACCTGTCGAATATTCTAACGGTCATGGTGTAGTCACATCATTCCCGAAAAAGAATCGCACCCCTGCCAAACGCACATTACAAGGTGTCGATGTTTTCCTGTTTTGGGATAAAGGTGAACGCAATCCTGATGAACTAGGGGAAGCTCTGATCCAAGCAAATACAGCAGAGCTTGGTCTCACAATGATTACCAATCGGGGTCTGAAAGTTTATCCAGAAGGTGCACCTGAAACATTCTGCACAGACCATTGGCGCTGTCGCTTTGAACCAGGAGAAGCTGAAACAGTTGATCAACAAGATTTACTGACCTTATTGCAATCTGTCCACGATAAAGGCTTTGACATTATCAAAACAGAGAATCTGTATAACTTTGATGGCAAAGCGGGCTTCTCTTTGGGTCAAGGGCAATAAACAATGTGATATATCAGGGACAGTCTCTATTATCTGTCCCTGAAATTTCTACTTTACAGTACATTCCCAATAACAACCGATTTCGTTTCCATGTAATCTTCCATACCTTCAAGACCACATTCACGCCCGATGCCACTTTGCTTCATGCCACCAAAAGGAGCTTCTGGTACAGCAATCCCACCACCATTGATGCCCACCATGCCATACTCTAATTGTTCCGATACATGCAAGGCAGTATTGAGATTATTGGTATAGACATATGACGCAAGACCGTATTCTGTATCATTGGCAAGGGCAATTGCTTCATCCATATCATCGAATGGAATAATGGGTACAACGGGACCAAAAATTTCTTCATGATAGAGGGGCATATCTGTTTTGATATTGCTGACAATCGTAGGTTGATAGAAATACCCTTTATCCATATCAGCAGGTCGCCCTCCCCCAACTAATACCTCTGCCCCTTGTGTGACAGCGCGACTCACAAGAGATTCTACACGATTGCGTTGTGTGGCATTGATGAGTGGACCGAGGTCTGTTCCTGCGTTCAAGCCATTCCCAACAACAACTTGTCCTGCCCGTTGTGTCGCATAATCGGTAAATTCTTCAACCACTTGACTATGAACAAAAAAGCGTTGGGGTGCGATGCAGACCTGACCGCAATTGAAGAATTTTGCCCCGAGTGAGAGTTGTGCGACTTTTGCCATATCACTATCAGGGAAAATCAAGACAGGGGCATTCCCACCAAGCTCAAGCGAGAGACGAGTGACCGTTTTAGCAGAGCCTTCCATCAGCAATTTACCCACACGGGTACTACCTGTAAAACTAATTTTACGGACGCGCGGGTCGTCTAGCATCGCTTGTCCCATTTCTGCAGGGTCACCATTAATCACATTAATGACACCAGCAGGCGCACCTGAATCAGCAAGTGCCTGTGCTAACAACATAGCGGAACGTGGAGTATATTCTGAGGGTCGCCCAACAACCGTACAACCAGCCGCTAATGCCGCCGCCCATGACCGATTAACATTGTAGATGGGGAAGTTCCATGCGGTAATTGTCCCGACGACACCGACAGGAACTTTGTGTACCATAATTCGTTGACTACTAGAACGTGAGGAAATAAGTCGCCCATAATCACGTTTGGCTTCTTCTGCATACCACTTTAGATAATTGGTTGCGCTGAGCCATTCACCGCGTGATTGTGCAAGTGGTTTACCGCTTTCTTCGGTTGTAATGATGGAGATGTCCTCCAAGTGTTCAATAATCCACTGCGCCGCCCCCATGAGAACCTCACCCCGCTCATAGGGTGTTTTGGCTGACCATAATTTAAATGCTGTATGAGCTGCATCGATTGCTTGATTGGCATCATCACCATTTCCAAATGGCACTTGTTGAATAACTTCTTCGGTTGCTGGATTCACCAAATCCCATGTATTGCCATTACCTGCATTTACCCATTCGCCATTAATAAGTTGCTTGAGATGATAGGTTGTCATATGAAGTCCTCATCATACAAATTGTATTAATTTTCACAGATTTAATTTCGCATATTACGCTACGTTTGACACACTAAGCTGACCATAAATATATCACATTTACCTAATATATCCTTCTCTTTAGATATTTAGACATAAGCGATTTATCACT